>JADLBA010000129.1 GCA_020848015.1 Crocinitomicaceae bacterium
ACTCAGTTCTATTCCTCCTGGCTCTAAGGTGTTGATTGATGTCAGCAAATCAGACTTCATTGATCACGATATAGCTGAGATCATAGATGATTTCACTGTAAATGCCCCCCTGAATAATATCAGGATCGAATTTAAGGAGACAGCCAACGGAATGGAATCGTTATTCTCACATCATTTTATTAAAACAAAAGAAAATGCATAGCTTCGAAAAACTATTACTGGAAAATAAAGCCTGGGCACAGGAAAAAGTAGAAGAAAATCCCCACTATTTTGAAAAACTCGTCAATCTGCAGACACCGGAGTTTTTATGGATCGGTTGTTCAGACAGCAGGGTTCCCGCTAACGAAATTACCGGAACTAACCCCGGTGAAATTTTTGTTCACCGCAATATCGCCAATATGGTGGTACATACCGATCTGAACCTTCTCAGTGTACTCCAGTATGCAGTAGAGGTATTGAATGTCCGGCACGTGATCGTATGCGGCCACTATGGCTGCGGCGGCGTAAAAGCAGCAATGACTAATCACAGTATGGGGATCATCAATAAATGGCTGCGCAATATTAAAGATGTGTACCGCATCCATTATGATGAAATCCAACAAAAAGAAAATGAAGAAGAAAGAACAAACCGACTTGTCGAACTCAATGTGATCGAGCAGGTAGTAAACCTTTCGAAAACATCCATCATACAAAAAGCCTGGATTCATCATGGTCGCCCGCACCTGCATGGTTGGGTATATGCGCTGGCAGACGGGCTGCTGAAGCCTATTAAATATATGACTCCGGAAGATGGTGTTGATCCTATCTACAGGTACGATAACCTGTAAGCCCACTCATCAGCCGGACTTCCGCTTTTCGTGATTTTTCTTAGGCCCTCTCCTTCCGTGCTGTTTAGAATGATGTCTTCTTTTCTCCTTCTTTTTTGAGCCGGGATCATAAAGTGGTGTCGGGCCAAATTCCTGCGAAACTTCCAATTTATTTATTTCAGCCCCAATCAGGGTTTCGATCCGCCTGAATTTATTCTGCTCATCTGTCGAAACAAGGGTAATAGCACTACCCTTCTTTGCTGCACGTGCTGTTCGCCCCACACGGTGAACATAATCTTCCGCATCCACCGGAACATCAAAATTTATCACCAGATCAATGCCATCCACATCTATACCACGGCTTACCACATCCGTTGCTACAAGAATATCTATCTGGCGGTTGCGGAATCCGAGCATCATTCTCTCACGTTCGGTCTGTTCCAGGTCGCTTGATATCTGCCCCACATTAAGCCCTTTCCGATGAAGAACATTGAACAACTTCGATACATTTTGCCGGGTGCTTGCAAATACAATCACGCTCTTGCCTTCCGCTTTTGTCAAAATAGACGAAACAAGAGGAATTTTCTGATCACTGAAGATGATATATGCACCCTGTTCAACCCCATCAGCCGGCTTACTCAATGCAATGTTTACCGTTTCGGGAGATCGCAGTAACTGCTTTGCAAGTCTAAATACTTCGTCGGGCATGGTCGCAGAAAAAAGCAGGCTCTGTCTCTCAGGATTCGTATGGCGAATAATCCTCATCAGGTCCGGGTAAAACCCCATGTTCAGCATCCTGTCTGCCTCATCAAGAATGAGGAAATTCAACTTTGAAAAATTAACATAGCCGAGATTAATGTGTGACAGCAGTCGGCCAGGAGTGGCAATGATGATATCTACTCCCGCTTCAATGGCATTTTTTTCCCGGGTAAAATCGGCACCATCTCCGCCGCCATATATCGCAATGGATGATGCTCCTGTATAATAAGAATAGGCCTCTACGGCTTGGTCAATCTGCAACGCCAATTCGCGTGTGGGCACGACGATCAATGCCTTCGTATGGTATTCATAAGGCATTTCAAGGAGCTTGTTCAACACAGGTAAAACAAAGGCGGCAGTTTTTCCCGTGCCGGTCTGTGCAATTCCTATTAGATCCTTTCCTTCAAGTATGATCGGGACAGCCTGCTCCTGTATAGGTGTGGGAGTATCAAAACGCATGGCCTCAATACCTTCTAAAATCTCCTGCCTTAGGCCTATTTCACTGAACTTCAATTTCTATGTTTTTTTGAAAATGTAATCTGTAAATTTATTGATTCTTTACACGAAGGTTCCGTTAGTCTCTTTTATTAAAAATACGACTTAAATCAAATTATGTACGTTCAAGAACAACTGCATAGCCCTGCCCTACTCCAATACACATCGTGCAAAGTGCATATTTTTTACCGGTTTTCTTCAACTGAAGTGCAGCAGTATAAATCAGTCGGGCACCCGACATTCCCAGTGGATGCCCGAGAGCAATAGCTCCGCCGTTGGGATTGATGCGGCTATCATTGTCCTCTAGTTTTAGCGAACGGGTACACGCCAATACCTGTGCGGCAAATGCCTCATTGATCTCAATGATATCGATATCATTCAATGTTATTCCGGCTCTTTTCAATGCGAGTTGTGATGCAGATACCGGGCCTATTCCCATTATCCCCGGCTCCACTCCGGTTACAGCAGAAGATACAATACGCACCATTGGTTGGAATTGATTCTTCTTCGCTCCCTCTTCCGAACATATCAGCAATGCGGCAGCACCATCATTCAGCCCAGAGGCGTTGCCGGCAGTAACAGTACCGTTTGCACGAAAAGCGGGTCGGAGTTTTGACAACCCTTCGGCAGATGATCCGGGTTTTACAAATTCATCCCTGTCAAATAGAACAGGCTCTCCTTTTTTTACCGGAATGGACAAGGGAATAATTTCCTCACTCAATCTGCTGATAGCTCTGGCAGCCTTTTGTTGTGACCACAGTGCAAATGCATCCTGATCCTCCCTGCTGATCGAAAATTTTTCTGCCAGATTTTCAGCCGTTTCTCCCATGGATTCCACTCCATATATCTGCTCTATTTTGGGGTTAATAAAACGCCATCCGAAACTGCTGTCAAACATCTGTGCATCTCTGCCATAAGGTGCGCTGGCTTTTGAAATCACCCAAGGCCCGCGTGTCATCTGCTCTACTCCTCCGGCAATGAACACATCGCCTTCACCCGCATGGGCTGCTCTTCCAGCTTGTACAACAGCACTCATCCCCGATGCACAAAGACGATTTATTGTTTCTGCCGGTATAGTAACAGGAAAATCTGCCAGAAGAACTGCCATCCGGGCAACATTGCGATTGTCCTCACCAGCCTGGTTGGCACATCCCATATAAACATCTGAGATAGTCTGCGGATCTATTTGAGGATTTTTTTTTACTAACGACCTAAGTACAAATGCCGCGAGATCGTCAGCCCTGACACCCGATAATGAGCCTGTAAAACTCCCGATACCGGTTCTCACACCATCCACTACAAAAGCATCCATCCGAAAAAATTTGGCTGCAAAGATGATAAATTAGACATGGAAACCCGAAGAAGAAGTAGTACTATGATCGAAAAGTAAGAGGCCGCTGCTTAGCGACCTCCTGAAATATTTTTCCCTGTTGTTCATTTTTACTGATGTGAAACAATCAGCCTACCCGCAAGCCGTTGTTTGCTTCCCTTTAGTTCAATCGTATAAACCCCTTCACTCAGTCCGGATGAATCAACAATAATCGAATGATCTGCCACCATCTCATTCAAAACCGGTTGTGTTTGCACGAGCTTGCCCGAAATATCGTAAATCTTCAGTATTTGTGGATCCCCCAAATTTTCAGGGAAGATGAGATATACCGTATTTCCATTAGCAGGATTGGGGAATAACCGGAGAGATGCTGATGATTCGATTTCATCAACTCCAACAGATCCCGAAATATTTACATCATCAATAAAAAGATTGTTGCTATACTGAGTGGAGTTAAACACAAATTTGAACCGCACTTGATCTGTAGTAATCGAAGAGGGTATAGGGAAACTGTAATATTGCCACTGGGAATCGTTTTCAGGGAAAAATGGAGATGAAACATTACCGGCTGTCACAATATTAAGTCCTGTAATTGTTTTGCGCAATACCCACGTTTCTCCACAGTTGACACTTGTCGATATCTCTAATCTTTCCAATATCATATCAGGCGTGGTAGCTGCGGTAGCATAAGCGTAGCGAAACGAAAAAGTACCACTGTTCATCGCGTTCAAATCCATGGAAGGAGTGATCAGTTCGTCAATATCCCCGCCTGGAAGGCTAATAATACTCGGTTGAGCATCCCCGGCATTGATATACACACTTTCTCCATCTGAAAAGCCGGCAGATGTAGTGCGCTTCCAGGAAGTTTCATTTGAATCTAAATTGCGAACCTTCCAATAAAAATCAAAATCAGATGCAGACTCGAACTCCTCATTGAGCAATCCGCCCTGAAGTTCAGCCCACTCTGGAGTAACATAGATCGAACGAGTATTCGAATAGGTAGTCTCCCCTAACGAATTTGAAACAGTAAGTGTCACTTTTTTCCAGCCGTCTGTATTAAAGCTAACTTGTGGATTCTGCTGGTTGCTGGTAGCAGGGTTACCATCCTGAAACGTCCACGTCCACCCCGTAGGAACTGCCAGTGTTGAGTTATCAATAAAACGGACGATATTATTCTGGCAGATAATTGGTTTTTCGGGATAAAAATCTGATTTTGGGGCACAAGAAAGGTTATGAATCCCATCTGTACCCGTTGCTGCGAGATTCTCTTCACTCCACAAATTATTGCGATACGATATCGGCGAATTCAGCGCTGCTTCCATACGCTGCTGCTGACCATCGGTAAACATTCTTGAACAAGAGGAATATTCCATATAATTCTGAACATTTTCAATGACCCCGGGATTGCAAATCGCCCCATTCAACGTACACGTTGACCATCCTTTTGTTTCAGGAGTATCCGTAACATAGTCATCCCCACAAGCCACTCCAGGATCGTTGGAATCGCCCCAGGTATGAGACAAATTAAGGTAGTGTCCCACCTCGTGGGTCAGCGTTCTGCTGTGAGACGGCTCTGAAGTGCCGATGGAACCTATAAAATTGTATCGCACTACAATACCGTCAGCAAATGCCATCGGACTATCAGTTACAGCGCTGGGATAGTAGGAATAGCCTGCTACGCTGGCATCCATATCCCTCACAACCCAAACGTTAAGGTACTTACTGCGCGGCCAACTGTTGAGCTTTGCTCCATCTTTACCCAAGTATGTCTGAACGGAGGCAATGCGGTCAATACCATTGGTACAATTGCCCATCGGATCAATGGTAGCGAGGCGAAATTCTATCCGGCAATCGGCAATGATGTCTTGGAACTCTTCAATCACGAGAGAAGTATCAGCATTGAGTTTTCTAAAGTCCCTGTTCAGAATTGCCATCTGGTCAAAAATCTGAGCATTGCTGATGTTTTCTTCTCCCCACTGGTGAATAATATGGAAGACCACCGGAATAATATACACCTGATCGGTTCTCGATCCTGCAGAAGCTGTGAAATTCTCGGTGAACTCCTGTAATTCCCTTTCTCTTTCCACAATGGATGGATATGCCCGACGCGCTTCTTTCATGTACTCGTCAGTACCACATTTGAAATGACCTTCCTGAGAATAGGCAGATGAAGAAGCGAACAACGCGGCAAAAAACAGGATGAATAAACGATTCATGCGAGGTTTATATTTATGCGACAAATCTAATAAAGAGACTCTTTTCTGCAAACACCTGTTGCACTTTGCTTACCCACAATTTGAAGAGATATTATTGAAATGGTCATAATAATTCGTAAATTACTGAAAATGTGTGAAGTAACTATTGAGAAATACAATAATGACCCTCACTGCCAGAACTATCCTCAGTTTTTTCCATTAATTTTCGCTGTTTTTCGAAATTTCAGAAAATCAGGCTATCAATAGAAAATTTATTATAGCACAATTGATTGTGGCGAAAATTTTGTAACGAAAAAATAATGAATCTCTCTCTTTTACTCCCTTTGCTTTTTCTCGCAGCCATTCCCTGCTTTTCACAAATTACCATAGAAGATTACCCAAGACAGATCGAATGTCAGATAGATGGGACACAAGATCTTGAAGCCCCCGGAGCATCCAGCTCATGTGGTGAGGTAAAGTCAGAAATTTCTGAAAATATCTTTTCCGGTGGTTGCCTCGGCACCTTAGTGCGTACTTTCCATTATACTGATTTATGCGGCAATACCGCTAAAGCCGAACAATATGTATCTCTGAAAGACAATGCAGCCCCCGTACTGATTGGGGTTCCCGGAGATATTTCTGTTTCTGAAAAAGCTATTCCGCTGCCATCAATGGTGAGTGCCCGCGATAATAGTGGCACCGATACAAAAGTAGATTTCAGCGAAAAGAGAGAGGCGGGCTTTATCATCCGCACCTGGAGTAGTACAGATCCTTGCCACAACACAGCAACGGGTGTTCAGAAGATCAAACTCCTGAAACCCTGAACCAAAAACAATCTGCCAAACTATTTTTCTTTAACGACCGTAAGGTTTCCCTGCTGCGCGTACTTCTTTCCATCATATCCTTCGGCTGAAAGAATATAATAGTACGTGCCATCGCTGCAGTCTCCTGCATTCCATCTGCCATCGGGCTTTTCAATGCTACCTACCCATTCACCCCACCGGTTGAAAATATCAATTTTCAACACTTTTACCGCCACCTGCTCTACCATAAAATATTGGTTGTTTTGATCTCCATTCGGGGTGATAATATTGGGAACCTTTAGACTGGATTCGAACGGAATAACAATGACAGTAATGTCAGCACTAGCATAACACCCATTCTGATCTGATCCGCTGACAGTATAAACGGTTGTTACCGGTGGTGTTGCAATAGGCGATGCTGTATTTCCACCTTGTAAATAATTGTCCGGTGTCCATAAATAATTGATCAACCCTTCCGCAAATAAACCAACGCTCTGCCCCTGATCAATCGGTTCAGGCTCCGTCACTACGAGTTGGGGCATCGGGTAAACAGTAATCACGACTTGATCGCTATCAGAACAACCGTCTGCGCTGATTCCCGTAACTGTATAAACAATATCTTGTGTCGCCGATGTATGTGGATGTGGAATGTTGTCAAAATCAAGTGCGGTGGAAGGACTCCACTGATAATCTAAAGCACCGGTTGCATTAAGCTGTAGTGTTTCTCCTTCACACAGTTCAGCATCGTTTCCAGCATTGACCTGCGGCAACGCAAAAACCTCTACGACCAGAGTAGAAATGATCAGGCATTCATCATTCATTATATACTGCAATGTGTGAGATCCCACACCCGCATCTTGGGGTGAAAAAGAATTTTCTGCTAAACCGGCACCCTGCCATTGTCCACCCGGTGGTGTGACCTGGAGATTCACGGGAGCATCGCCTACGCAAAAATCGCCAGGATCAATAATATTGATTATTGGAGATCCTACAACGGTAATATCAGTCTGCCCGGAAGCATCACAGATCCCAGTGATGGAGTATATAACCGGATGTACTCCCTGTCCTGCTAATATAGGATCAAATGTCCCGGTAAAAACTCCGGTGATTCCTTCTCCGCTCCAGCTACCGCCTTGTGGGGAAGCAGTAAGACTAACCGGATCGCTTTCATCACAAAGAACAGGAGGCTGACTGATAATAATATCCGGGATACCCTGCACCGGTATAGTAGTCGTTGCTATCAGCGGACAAGTAGCTGGAATTTGATAAGTCACCATAGCCGAGCCTTCACCGGCAATCCCTGGATCAAAGGTGCCGAGTGAAACATCGGTGATGCCATCCCCGCTCCAGGTTCCTCCGGGTAGAGAAGAAACAAGATTCTGCGGTGCATCGTCAATACAAAAAGGACCGGCTGGTGTAATAGATACCACCGGTGGAGAAAACACAGTGAGAGTTATTTCTCCATGATTGTTACAGGCATTCGGGATATCATAAGTTATCTGAAATGTACCGGGACCGCTAATCATTGGATCAAATATTCCAAGCGATGCATCCGAAATTCCAATGCCAGAAAAGATTCCGCCAGGGGATACTGCCGAGAGATCAACAGTGCCTCCTGTCTGGCAAATACTTCCGGGATCGCTAATCGTCGGATCAACCACCGGGAAAACATTGATCTGAATAGTTGCAGGACTTGCGCAAGGATTTCCCGGAAAAGTATAGGTAATGGTGTGCAGACCTACTCCCGCAACTGCGGGTGAAAACGTTCCGTTAAACACATCGGTAATTCCTTGCCCGCTCCAAGCTCCCCCCGCTGGACTGGCATTCAGATTGAAAGCAGAGGCATCCTCGCAATAGGTATTGTTAACCGGGAAAATAGCCGGTGTAAAAGGCGGTGAATAGGTATAGAGTTCCGTATCTGTAACTGAGCCGCCACAAATGGTGCCGGGACCATTTCCTGTGAGTGTAAGCGTAAAAATAGTATTTGTAGTTGGCCCGGAATTCAGCGTTATGTTCAGCGATGAAGTGGCATTCGGGATTGATACCGGTGGATTGGAAGTCCACTGATACCCTGAAGTAAAGTTGATCGGTGTTGCGGCTACGGGTGGCGGGCCTGTAACAGTATAAATAGAAGCCGTAGCTGCAGAACAGGAATTATCATTGATTGCCGAATAGATGCTGCCGGAGTTATAGCTGACGGTAGTATTGTTTCCTCCAACAGTAGTGCCCGTGAAAGAAAGGTTTGCATTGGTGAGCGCCCCCACATCAAGACCGATGCAATCATAAATCTGGACAGCCCATCCTGGCTGTGTCGCATCACAACCATAGATCGGTGCCCAGTTGATCGGTGTAAATGTCGGCCCGTAGCCACCATAGGTTCCCGTAAGAGGGGTAGGTGCCGGGGCACAGATATTCAGGTTATTGGACGATAAAGTAGAAAAGCAAAGATTGTTCACATTGTTTCCGGTATTGCACAACGAGCCCTGGCCACTAGCGCATGGATTCTGAAGCAGGAGTACTGTCGGGCTACCACAGGAAGGTGGGCCAACAAGATAAAAAGCGAGGTCAGAAACATAGGTATGCATTGCGCTGAAACAAACCGTAATTTGGGTAGCCGATGTGATCGGAACCGAATTATTAGGATTATTTGCCTCAGCAGGCGGATTGTAATAAGGTGTAATGGTTCCTGCATTGATCTGCCCCTGCAACTGCACACTACCACATCCTGGGGTGACCGGAGTAATATCAACCGATGGTGTAGCATCAATTCTGCAAATCCATGCTATATCGGTATTGATAATAATTCCGTTTGCATCAATGAGAGTAACACGGTATCCTCCGGGCTGGAGGCCGGTGAGTGTAGATACCGGAAGCCCGTTTTGCGCCGTCAAAAAATTCCAACTGTTCGAGGCAGGAACAAAAACCTGCCAGATAAAATTCCAATTGGGAACACCGCCGGTGGGTGTAGCGGTCAATGTACCCGTCTGCCCCGCACAAATAAAATAAATGGGATTGTTCGGTGCACCATTTGAATAGGTGGTCGTTCCCGTCTGAATAGCCGTCGAACTGGTGATGACTTGAGCATTTCCATAAGTAACAAGACAGAAAAAAAGAATATGAGCCGTGATTCTTTTCATAATCAAAGTGCAAAATGTGTGAAGAGACCTTCCGTATCTGTCACTTTCTTTTCTCCAGAGTCTTCAATTTCAAAAACATTCACTCCCATGATGGCAAACAATTTTCCCCATGCATGGGCACTATTTACTTCTGCCTTTAGTGAAGCGGTAACACGGGGATACTCTAAATCAAAAATAACGTTTGGCTGATTGTGCTCCACCCAGTTTCTGACACCAGATAGTTGAGTCGCTGATAATTTTTCTTTCAAATCAAACGACACAGTTACAAACCCATTGGCTACCTTATGAAAATTGGTGCCTTCCGGGAAAAATACCTGTGCGGGGGATTGAGCAAAAAGCAAAAAACAATGCCAACTGAAAATCAGCGTAAAAATCAATTTCATAAATATTCTGGTTTTAATGCGAAACTTTAAGATGGTCGAATATACAATTATTTTTTAGCCCTGGTAGTAACCGGATTTGCGAATGTGCAAGTAAAGGTCACATTTTTTCAGCTATGTTTATATTTCTGGAAACTACGCAGGAGCAGGCATTCGACTATGAATACCTGTCTAACGGGAAACGGTTTTGCTGATAAATTAATCTGCATCTATGCTCATTCCAATACGTACGGAAGCAGGAAAATAAATTGCAAAAGAGAGGGGAAGAGGGAGAATGCGCACCAACAGTTAGTGAGCAACTTTTAAGTATGGGAGATGATTTTTATTTGTTCGAGCCAATCCAGTGCCTTTTTCACATCACTAAATACACGGGTCGGGTTATCTGGTCTGTTGAAACGAATATAAAAATCAGCGATGATCTTATTGGCGAGGTTGTCAACAACGAATGCCTCTGCCATCCTCACTGATACTAATCCGGGATGATGTCTGATCGTTTCTCTGGCACCGGTTTCTACGTTGCCAAGCACTCCTCTTGTGTCGGTCAGCATCTTCACCCCTTTTCCTTCACAAATATGGAACACTGCATCACATACTTCTTCCGCCTCCTTTACCCCCATAGATCCAGTGCGCGATGCATCTAACCGGATATAGACGATATCATTGCTGTGCATCCACAACTGTGCAACAGCAACCGTTATTCTATTCACTTCTCCTGTTTCCAATGATTTCAGTAAAAAGTACAGATCGTTTACGCAAAATTAAAAAAATATACCTACTCAATCGCTCCCGAATGGAATAGTACCTGTTGATCTACTATATCTTCCGACTAATAAAGTGAATACTTTGTATTCTCTTCAATTTTTCCTTGAAAGCAAAATTGTGCGCCTTAGAAAAGACGTGCCTGCACACCCCCATCAGTTTGCCCGCCTACTTTTTTTTTTGCTCCTTTTTCAGTAGTTCTTTTGCCGTCTTCACGCTCTTCTGTAACGACGGATTCTCCCATATCAAGTGGCAACTTCAACTCCTCTTCCGCTTTTCCGCGTGAGGCGAACAGTTTTTCTTCTTCTCTCGATTCAAGAGATATATCCGGCTCCAGTAATTCAACACTGAGCACAGGCAATGAAGTAAGGCGATTGCCGAGTGCCTTCAATCCTTTTACTGTGATAAATTCGCGGAGATTGACTGTTTCGTCGAGTTTATTCTGTGTCTGTTTAAACTTCTTATTGAAACGTATATATAGATGCGGATAATGCAGTACAGTAGCTATGCCCAGCTTCGTCTTAGGGTGTTCGGTGATGAATTTAATGGTTCCTTTTGATGGTTCAATGAAAAAGCGCTTTACAAACCACTGCTCCTTTTCACCATCAAAATAAACTGCAGTGACGGGCTTTTCGGCGTACCACTTTTCGAGCAATACCATGTTGTCGTCAAAATGAGTAGAGAGTTCGGGAGTCACTAACTTGTAATCACCAGAATCAAGTATGATGAGTAGTTTGTCTTCCGCGAGAAAATCGCCGAGAAAACGTCCGCGCCCCTCATCGTTGAGTCGCTGCACCGGTTCATCAAACCATATCTTTCTCGCTCCCAATGTAGAGATGCCTATTTGTTTCATCTCTACTTTTTTCACCGGATATTTGGTAACAACATTGCCAATCGCATCGCGCCCCTTGATCGCAAGTGTGCTAAAATCAATATCGAATTTTAATTTCTTCAACCGTTCAAGTGCACGGAGGTGAACTGTTACTGTTTCAGCCTCTCCGTTTGAATTTGCCGTGAAGTGAAGCACATCACTGCCGGCTGCTCCTTTGGTCAGTACATAATCCTTATCGCGGGTAATCGCAGTTACTGCAAAGCGCTTCATCATTGCACCGCCATTTTTACCATCGCGGTACATCAGATTGTAAATGGTTCGCTTATTATCTTTTTTCCATACAGCCACGTGGATGATGTCTTTCCCCATGAATGCTTTTGGCTGCACTCTGCTGACAACCATCGTCCCGTCTTTGCGGAACACTATGATGTCGTCAATATCGGAGCATTCGCTGATGTATTCTCCTTCATCACGCTTGAGTGCAGTTCCCACAAAACCTTCAGCAAAATTGGCGTACAGCTTTGCATTGGCAATGGCTGCTTGTGCTGCCTGTACAACGTCAAATTGCTTGATTTCGGTGCGCCTTTCTCTTCCCTTTCCGTATTTTGATTTGATTTCCTTGAAATACGCAATCGCTGTGTCGGTAAGGTTCTCAAGTTTATTCTTTACCGTATCTATCTCTCCTTCCAGTTTCGCGATATGATCATTAGCCTTGAAACTGTCGAACCTGGAAATACGTTTGATCCTGATCTCGGTAAGCCTTGCCACATCCTCATCTGTCACTTTGCGGATCAGTTTCTTCGTAAAAGGCTTTAGCCCTTTATGAATAGTGGCTATGATCTCCTCCCAAGTCTCGCAGTCTTCAATATTCCGGTAAATCCTTTTTTCAATAAATATTTTTTCAAGCGAGGCAAAATGCCATTGCTCCTGCAATTCGTTCAACTGTATCTCCAGTTCGAGGCGAATCAATTCGCGTGTATGAGTGGCTGAGTGTTTCAGCAACTCATCCACGCTGAGAAAGCATGGCTTGTCATCCTGTATCACGCATGAATTTGGTGAAATGCTGATCTCGCAATCGGTAAATGCATACAGCGCATCAATGGTTTTATCCGGTGAAACACCGGGAGCCAGGTGAACAATAATTTCTACATTTTCCGCAGTATTGTCTTCGATCTTTTTGATCTTGATCTTTCCCTTTTCATTCGCCTTCAGTATGGAGTCAATGAGCGAAACAGTAGTACAACCGAACGGTATTTCAGTAATGACCAGCGTTTTGGCCGACTCGTCTTTTCTGATGCGTGCGCGCACGCGGATACGCCCTCCCCGGATACCGTGGTTGTAATCGGTAAAATCCGCAAACCCACCCGTTTGGAAATCGGGCTGAATATGAGTAGATTTTCCACGCAGCGAATCAATGCTCGCGTCAATAAGTTCAACAAAGTTGTGCGGGAGAATTTTGCAGGCAAGTCCCACAGCAATTCCCTCTACTCCGAGTGCCAACAAAAGAGGAAACTTCATCGGAAGTGTCTCCGGCTCTTTGTTGCGGCCATCATAACTGGCAAGCCAGTTGGTAGTCTTAGGATTAAA
>JADLBA010000130.1 GCA_020848015.1 Crocinitomicaceae bacterium
TATATGGGAATAGTGCGTCCATTGTTTCCTTTGCTCCCTTAGTTGAACCGGGCAATGCCAAGATAAGAGTATTTCCTTTCATTCCGGCAATTCCGCGAGAGAGCATGGAAAAAGGAGTCCTGTCTTGTCCATAATTTCTGGCGGCTTCCATCACGCCGGGAATTTCTCTGTCGAGCAAAGGGAGAATTGCTTCAGGAGTCACATCACGGGGAGAAAGGCCGGTACCACCGGTAAAGATAATGATATCATTTTTTGTGCGGCAAAGATTCTCTACTTTCTCCTGTATGGTCAATAATTCATCGGGAATAATGGAATATTCGGAGACAGCAATTTTGCACTCTTCTAATTTTTCAATAATTGCCTTTCCGGCTTTATCTTCTTTCTTTCCAGCGGAAATACTATCGGAGCAAACAACAACGGCAGCTACAATATCTCTGCGGAATTTATCGGTAAAGTCAGATTTCCCCCCCCTCTTTTGCTTTAATTTGATAGAAGAAATTTCAATGGATTTATCTATCGGTTTTAGCATATCATACATTGTAAGCGCTACGACGGAAACCCCGTGCATTGCTTCTACTTCGACACCCGTTTTATAGATGGTGCGGACTTCCATTTCGATATGGATATCGAACTCAATAATTTCGAATCTGACAGCGGTAAATTCCACCGGGAGCGGGTGACAATCGGGAATCATATCGCTCGTCCGTTTAACAGCAAACAATCCCGCTGTTTTTGCCATTTCAAAAACATCGCCTTTAGGTACCATTTTATTCAAAATGGCATCAATGGTTTCCTGCCGGCTTACTTTTACGATAGCTGAAGCGATGGCTTCTCTAAAACTGTGAGATTTAAAAGTGATATCAACCATAGGTATATTAAGTATTAATTTTCCAAACATGGGTTTGGTCATCAAAAATTTCTTTGCCAAACACCGGGACTTGCTTTTTTATCTCCTCCACTATCCAGCGGGAAGCATCGAAGGCTTGTTGTCTGTGACCAGAGGAAACAAAAACAAACAGGCAAATCTCTCCAGCCTTTACAATTCCCAAACTGTGATAGATATGCAAACAAGAAATGTCAAATTTTTCAAACGCAGATTCACGAATCGAATGAAAAGTATTTTCGGCCATTTCCTCATAGGCGGAGTAATCAATGGATTGCACAAATTTTCCGTCCACATTATCGCGCCGAACCTGCCCAAGAAAAATATCATGGGCACCAATGGTTGTTTTTGAAGAATGCTTTGCAATAGATTCGGTAATCAACTCTGCAGAAATCGGTCCCAGTACAAAGCATTTGTGCTTTTTTAATTCTATCATTATAACAACATATTACATCCACCAATCATTTTACCCCCAAAGTCCTCCGGTACCTGCGCAGGAAACAAAGTAATCAAGTAGGTGCCTGAGCCTCCTGCCAAACATTCTTCCAATAAATTTTTCGACTTTACAAAAACGATTTTTATTGGAAAATTGGCAATCATTTATTCAATATTATTCAGGCATAGTCAACAATTTAACGCTTGCCACCATCAATACTCCAGCGAGAAGGAATTTCAATAAATTATCACTGAATTTTCTTCTGGCAAAGTATGCACCAGCGGCACCACCGGCAACAGCAATTAACAACCATAAGTACACCAGCTTATCCAATGCTATTCCATTCATTAACAAGGCACTTAGTCCGGAGACAGAATTTACAAAAATAAATAAGGCAGATACGGCAGCAGTTTGCTTCATATTTCCCCAGTGCAACAGCAAAATTACAGGACTCAAAATAATTCCGCCGCCAATTCCAATCATTCCAGAGAACAAACCGATAATTGCCCCAAACACCAAGGCCCCTTTTCTATTAATATCCCGGAGTTCAATGCTTTCCCTTCCAATAATGCCCATAAGTCTGAGAACTGAAAAAATAAGAAGGATTCCTAAAATTCTTTTATAAATCAGAGCGTCTAAAGTAATATATGCACCCAAAAAAGAGGCGGGGATCGAAGTAATAATAAAAGGCCAAAAGAGTTTCCATTTAAAATGGCCGCCTTTGTAGTACTGATAGAAAGAGATGAGAGAAACAAAAATGTTAAGCACCAGAGCAGATGACTTCATTACGGTAGGAGAAAAGCTGAATAGCGCCATGAGAGCGAGATAACCACTTGCGCCGCCATGACCTACGGAGGCATAAAGAAAAGCAGCGAAGAAAAGTAATAAGACAAATAGCCAAATAAAATTTTGACCCGGCATATTTCGTAGTATAATAATTAATATAACATCACCCAAAAATATTCAGGGCAGCCACTTTTTACTTTGATCTTCATTGAACTTTTGAAAATTTTCCTGTAATTTTTTGAAAAGCTTTATCATCTTTATTCCTTCATCGGTTAGCAACGTGCCACCACCACCGGCACCTCCGGACGTTTTCACGACCAACGGATTTTTAGATTGTTTATTCATCGAGTCAACCAATTCCCACGCTTGCCGGTAAGACATTTTCATGGCTTTTGCGGCTTTAGAAATCGAGCCTTCAATTCTAATATTTTCCAATAAATCAATCCTTCCAGGGCCGATAAATGCCCCTTCATCACCCTCGATCCAAATACTGCATTTTACCTTATACTTCATGAACAAGTAGGGGATTAATATAGATATGTAAACTAACCGAACAAAGTGGGTTTATATATAATTTAATAATTAAATTCCTGGCAGTAAATGAACTTCAACCAATTCTCCTGTCTTCAGGTTTTCAGAATGTTCGGGTAAATATATCAGACAATCTGCCACCGCAAATGAACTGAGTACAAACGACTCTTGTCCTTTAAGGGGAATAACGCCATTAGGAGAAATATTACCTTTCAGGAAAAGAGATATGCCCTTCTTCTTAGAAAAATCAGTTGAAATTGGCAACTGAACATTTGGCAAGAAAATATTCTTTTGGCCTCTCATAATTTGCAGTGCCGTGAAAACATATTCATAAAAGCAACTCAGAACTGCGGCTGGGTTTCCGGGTAAAGCAAAAACAGGAGTTTTCCCGCTATTACCGAAGAACAGAGGTTTACCAGGCTTCTGGTTTATCTTGTAAAAGATATTATTCACGCCGATTTTTTCAAGAGAACTTCCGACAAAGTCATAATCTCCAACAGAAATACCACCGGTGATAAGTACCAAATCAAAATTCTTTATAGCACGTTTCAGGCAGTTAAAAATCTTTGTTTCATTATCAGGGACAGAGAAGAGCTTTACATTATCAACTTGTACGGAAAGTAATGCTGCCCGTAGCATATAGGAGTTCGACTCAAAAATTTGCCCTGCATTTAATTTATTTCCAGGTGAGACCAATTCATTTCCGGTAGTAATAACTGCCACCTTAGGTTTTGAAACTACTTTTACTTTTACTATGCCTAATGCAGCAAGATAGCCGATTGCGCCGGCAGTCAAAGTACTACCTTTAGCTAAAGCAACTTTTCCCTTTTTGATTTGTTCACCTTTATTTCTGACATTAGTTCCCAGAGACAATTGAGTGTCTTCAATAAATAATTCATTCGCCAATACAGAAGATTTTTCCTGCATTACCACGGTATCAGCACCAGCAGGAATCATTGCTCCGGTAAAAATTCTCACCGCCTGACCACGTTTAATTTTTTTTGTAAAATTTGCTCCGGCAGCAACCTCTCCGGTAATTTTAATTGA
>JADLBA010000131.1 GCA_020848015.1 Crocinitomicaceae bacterium
ATTGGAAAAAATTGCAAAATTTCAAGTCATACTTTTATCTGTGAGGGAGTTCACATTGACGACAATGTTTTTGTCGGACACAATGTGACGTTCATCAACGACCGCTTCCCCAGAGCTACCAATGCTGATGGCAGCTTGCAGACAGAGGCAGACTGGAAGGTAGAGGAAACGCACATTGGCAAAGGTGCCTCCATTGGTAGCTCGGCGACAATACTGTGCGGGATCAGTATCGGTGAAAATGCCATTGTGGGCGCAGGATCGGTTGTAACAAAAAATGTTCCTCCCAATACCATAGTTGCTGGCAATCCGGCGAGAGAACTCCCAAAAAATAAATGACCGGTAATACTCGATGAAAAAAATGGAACAGAAAACCATCACCCTCGAAAAAATTCCCTGCCTTGATCTGAAAGGTCAGCATCGCCAGATCAAACAGGAAGTATTTGACGCTTTTGAAAAAGTATATGAAAGCACTGCTTTTTCAGGCGGCTCCTTTGTCGAACAATTCGAAAAAGATTTTACAGCTTACACCGAAGCAAAATATGCTGTAGGTGTAAACAACGGCACTACTGCCCTCCATCTTGCAATACTTGCGCTGGGCATTGGCCCGGGTGACGAGGTGATCGTTCCGGCAGATACTTTTATTGCTACCGCCTGGGGTGTTTCACATGCAGGTGCTACTCCCGTATTTGTGGATTGTACTGCCGATACGTGGCAGATTGATATTTATCAGATCGAATCCAGAATTACACCCCGCACAAAGGCGGTCATTGGTGTGCATCTCTATGGTCAGCCTTTCGATATTGAAGGTGTGCAGTCATTATGTAAAAAGCACGGCCTCTGGATGATCGAGGATGCTGCACAGGCTCAAGGGGCGAGATACAAAGGAAAACCTATCGGCACCTTTGGCGAAATGGCGTGCTTCAGTTTTTATCCGGGGAAAAATCTCGGAGCTTGCGGAGAAGCTGGTGGGATCACTACCCAATCTGAGAACTATTATAAACATCTACAGTCGTTGCGTAATCATGGGAGCACAGTTCGCTACTATCACGATGAAATCGGATACAATTACCGTATGGGTGGGCTGGAAGGTGCTTCACTTTCTGTAAAGTTGAAGTACCTGGAAGGATGGAATAATAGAAGAAGAGCAATCGCTAAGCGCTACCTGAATGAGGTCTCAAACCCTAAGATAAAAATGCAGCACCAACCGGAATGGGCAGACTCCGTATTCCACCTGTTTGTAGTGACAACTGACAACAGAGAGGATATGATAAAATTCCTCAATGAAAAAGAGATTTATCCGGCACTGCATTACCCTGTTTCCTGCCATCTTCAGAAAGCATACAATCACCTTGGCTATCAGGCAGGCGATTGCCCGAATGCAGAATATCTGGCGGCGCACTGCCTTTCGCTTCCAATGTACGCAGAGCTTACTGATGAGCAGGTGGAAAGGGTTATCACAGCACTGAACGAATATTAATATCACACATTATTGTGCCCCAAAACATCAGCAGACAAGATATCTTGATTTTCCCGTTTAATGGCAACGGACTGGAAGCACTTGACTGTCTGGGAACTCATTTTAATTTTATCGGATTCATTGACGATACTCCTGAAAAGCAGGGAACTCATCCCGCTGGGTTTATTGTCTTCGACAGAAAGGCGCTTACAGATTTTCCAGGAGCCATAGTACTCGCAGTTCCCGGAAGTCCGCAGAACTATGCATCGCGAGAAAAGATCATCGCTTCGCTGGGCATTAGCGAAGATCGCTTTGCAACGGTGATACACCCTTCGGCTAACATTTCACCGCGGGCAACCATTGGAAAAAATGTGCTGATCATGGCGGGGACTGTTATTTGTGGCAATGCTGTTATTGGAAACCACGTGTGTATTTTACCCAATTCTGTTATCCATCACGATAGCGAAGTCGGAACTTATACATTGGTCGGTTCGGGCGTGGTACTAACGGGTTATTCTAAAACCGGTATATGTTGTTATATCGGCAGCAAGTCGAGTATTTCTAACTTTGTTGAAATAGGCAACTATTCCCTCATTGGCATTGGATCCAATGTGCTGAATAGTGTTCCCGAAAATTCTATATACGCGGGAAATCCGGCAAGGCAAATTTTGAAAAAATGAAATTATCCGTTGTCCTTCCTGCCTATAACGAAGCCGAAAATATCGGAGCGGTTATCACCGAGTTGCAAAATGTACTGAATACATTGCAGGAAGTGAAGAGTTACGAGATCATTGTAGTAGATGACCAGAGTGCTGACGGAACGATGGATGAAGTGAAAAAAATGAAATTGCCCAACGTACGCTGCCTCCGGCTGAGCCGTAGAAGCGGGAGCCATACTGCCATCAGGGCAGGTCTGCTGGAAGCCTCCGGCGATGGTGTTCTCTGCCTGTCTGCGGATGGTCAGGACGACCCGGTGGTGCTGAGGGAAATGATTGAAAAATTCAAAAACGGCGCACACACTGTTTGGGCAATCCGCGACGCTCGCCGAGAATCGTTTGCTGATAAACTGGCCGCATCTATGTTTTACTTCGTGCTCCAGTTGTTCGCCTCGGAGCAAACAAAAGGTATTGACCTGGCCAATGCTGATTTCTACCTGCTCAGCCGGAAAACAGTAAATGCCATCAACAGTTGTGCTGAACGCAATACTTCTTTATTCGGATTGATCGTATGGGTGGGATTCAGGCAGGATTTTGTTACCTATAACCGCCGCGGAAGAATCAGCGGACACTCCAAGTGGACAATGCGCAGCAGACTCAAGCTCGCAAAAGACTGGATTACTGCTTTTTCCGGAATACCTCTGCGTATGATTACCTATGTTGGTATTTCTTC
Organism: Crocinitomicaceae bacterium; assembly: GCA_020848015.1. Taxonomy (GTDB): domain Bacteria; phylum Bacteroidota; class Bacteroidia; order Flavobacteriales_D; family Sanyastnellaceae; genus JADLBA01. Next base: position 2,846 of record JADLBA010000131.1, read on the forward strand.
AGCAGTGCTCGGAATTATTTATGCCGCTTATATTTTTACTATGGCAATCGCCGGTAAAACAACACCAGGATGGGCGGAAACAGCTATTTTTATTTTGTGCGGAACAGGACTTATCCTCATCATGCTCGGCGTGATTGGCGAATACCTGTGGGGCACATTAGATGAATCGAGAAAAAGACCACTATTTTTTATAGAAGAAAATTCGGCAGATCAGGAGACAAGAGAAGAACAGAAAAAATAAAAAATCAACGCGAAATATTTCATGAAAATTTTAGTAACCGGAGGTGCAGGGTTTATTGGTTCACACCTAGTAGATGAACTGATTGCGAGAGGCCATGTGGTGATTGTAGTGGACAACCTTGTGAACGGAAGGATTGAAAATCTTAGTATATCTTCTAATTCAGGACGACTTACATTTGAGGAATCAGATATTCTCGAACCGGACAAAATGAAATCACTTTGCCACAATGTTGACGTAGTGTATCATCTTGCCTGCCTTGGTGTAAGACATTCGCTGCACAGCCCCTTTGAAAATCACCTTGTAAATGCAGAGGGCAGCCTCAATATGCTGGCAGCAGCACTATCGCAAAAAGTGAAGCGCTTCTTCTATATTTCTACTTCGGAGATATATGGTGATATCCGGGACTTCCCCATTGACGAAGAGGGAGTGCCGCTTCCGAAAACAGTGTATGGCAGCAGCAAACTCGCCGGAGAAAATTATGCCTACTCCTACCATACCTGTTTTGGGCTAAACGTGACGATTACGCGGATTTTTAATAACTATGGCCCTCGCGCACATTACGAAGGAGATGCCGGAGAAGTGATTCCGCGAAGTATTGTCAATATGCTCTATGGAAAAGCCCCTGTCATTTTTGGCGATGGATCCGTGACACGCGATTTTTTCTATGTAAAAGATACTGCACGCGCACTTTGCGATCTGCTGGAAATCAACAATGTCAATGGCCAGATCATCAATATCGGAACGGGGGAAGAGATTTCAATGAAACATCTTCTCGAAACCCTCATCCGTCTCATGGGTCTTGAAGGAAAAATACAGATCAATTACCAAGACAACCGTCCTGCCGATGTCCCCCGCCTGTGGGTCAACCCCGCAAAATTCAAAAAAATCACCGGATTTGTCCCCGCCTTTTCTTTTGAAGAAGGATTGCTCGCTACTATCAACTATTACAGGGAACTTATGAAAGAAAAAGATATGATCAGCGAAGTGATCATGAAAAACTGGGAAAAATAATCAGTAGAAAAATATGAAAATACCCGTAGCAAAACCCTTTTTGTCCAAAGAGGAAGCGCAATATGCATACGATACTATCCTGACTAACTGGGTTACCCAAGGCCCGCGTGTACAAGAGTTCGAAGAAAAATTTGCCACTTATACCGGGGCGAAATATGCTGTCGCACTCAGCAATTGTACTACTGCGCTTCATCTCGCAATGATCGTGACAGGGATCGGAAAAGACGACGAGGTGATCTGTCCTTCGATGAGTTATATCTCCACGGCCAATTCCATTGCATACGTTGGTGCGAAACCCGTCTTTGCAGAGGTGGATCCCGCCACCTATAATATTGATGTGCATGATGCAGAAAAAAGAATCACCCCGAAAACCAAGGCAATATTGATCGTTCATCAGATCGGATTGCCCGCTGATATAGATGCCTTCAAAGAGCTATGCAGTAAATACAATCTTCGCTTGATCGAAGATGCAGCATGTGCTGCAGGAAGCGCCTACAAAGGGAAAAAAATCGGATCCCACTCCGACCTTGTCTGTTTTTCTTTTCATCCGAGAAAAGTGATCACTACCGGCGACGGTGGTATGATTACAACCGGTAATGAAGATTTTTATAACCGCCTTCGTTTGTTGAGACAGCATGGCATGAGTGTGAATGACAGGGTGAGGCATATCAGCGAAAAAGTCATTATCGAAGATCATCTCGAACTCGGCTATAATTACCGGTTGACAGACATTCAGGCTGCTGTGGGAATCCGTCAGTTGGAGCGACTTGATGACCTGATTAGCGAACGGAGGAAGATCGCTGATGAATATTCAAAGGCATTCGGTGATATACCGTTCATCCGGCTTCCCCAGGAGCCAGAAGGATATTTTACCAACCAGCAGTCATACAGTATTTATCTGAAACCTGAATGCCCGGTAAAACGAAATGATCTGATGCAGCAACTCCTCGATGTCGGTATTTCTACTCGAAGAGGTGTTATGACAAGCCACAGGGAAACTGCTTACCGATCTCATTGTATGGGGCTTTCACTACCTCGTTCCGAAGATGCCAGCGACAACAGTATTGTCATTCCACTTTATGTGCCCATGAGCAACGAAGAAGTGAATACCGTAATTTATCATTTCAGACGAGTACTCGGAGTATGAGGGATGATTGCTTCACGGACAGTTGTTGAAATATAAATATTATTCTGGTTCGGTATAAATATACATAGTTGAAAATCAGCCGTTCTCAAAGCGCTTATCATTCTTACCTTTGCCGCCCGTTAGAGAAGAGCTAATGAACAAGCAGTTATTATTGTCGTTGTTGTCAATGGGATACGCTTCCATGTCCGTCTTAGGTGCAACTCTCATCAAATCACGTGTCACCGGCTACGGGTTGCATCAGCCTTCCGATTATCTCCGCTTCTTGTTTGAGCCGAGGGTGATCAGCGGAATGTTTGTGATCTTTCTTTCCGCACTTGTATTGTTTAAAGCTCTGTCGGTCGGCGATTTCAACTTTGTAATTCCTTTGAGCGCAGCGATCAATTTTATTCTGACTGCACTCATCGGCACCTTGGTTTTCAATGAAAAAGCCGGTTGGACAACCATTGGCGGTATTGCGTTGATCCTCGGTGGAATTATTCTGCTGAATTTCAGGAAGTAATTCTGAAATCCGCCCAATATATTGCAGAGAAGATTCCATAACCTTCTCACAGATGTAGAAATGCTTTTCGATATGTTTGCCCTTGGTATGTTTCTTCTATTCATCAATTCGCGGCCTTTACATTTGAATTGTGGACACTAAAAAAACACAGGTTATACTTTTTGAAGATTCATTATGGTCTTCTTTTCTGCCACTTGTATATACTCGACCGGTGGGTGCGTTGCGTATGGGGATATTGACAATGGCTGAACGGTGGGAACTCGCATTCAGAGCGGAAGTAGGACATTTCTCAAGACCCGGCCTTGAAGGTATTTTTCCCTCGCCGGAGGCAACAGAAGGTTTTTTGATCAATGCAAGACTTTTTCCCGACGAGCAACTAATTAATAAAATTGCGCAACTGCGACCGGGCGAAGCACTGAAAAAAGGATCGGATTTGCTCGTTGTGTGTTTTAGAGAGAACAAGGGTGAAGTTCGTATGGGAAGTGCCAAAACACAATTTGAATACGAAAACGAATGCCTCACGATTTCAACCCTCACTGATCTCTTTACTAAGAATGATGAGGTGATGAAGAGGGATTTCACGCTTTGCTCTGTCGGGAGAAAATCAATTCCTGCCGGAGAGGGATGCAGGGTGATCGGCCCGCCTGAATTGCTTTTCATCAGTGAAGGAGCCTCAACCATCTGCGCTACCTTCAATACTACTGATGGCCCTATTTATATTGGCTGCGGAGCAGAGGTGATGGAAGGAAGTATGATACGCGGACCCTTTGCCCTGTGTGATTATGCTCAGGTAAAAATGGGGACAAAAATATATGGAGCCACCACTATCGGCCCCTATTCAAAGGTAGGAGGAGAGATATCTAACTCTGTTATTACAGGATATTCAAACAAAGGCCACGACGGCTTTATCGGTAACTCAATTCTGGGTGAATGGTGTAACCTTGGTGCTGATACCAATACTTCTAACCTGAAAAACAATTATTCAACTGTCAGGGCTTGGAATTACTCGGAAAATAAAGAAGTAAATACCGGACTGACATTTTGTGGCCTGATCATGGGCGACCATTCCCGCTGTTCTATTAATACGATGTTCAATACTGGTACTGTGGTCGGTGTCAGTGCTAATATCTTTGGATCCGGATTTCCGCCAAAACACGTTCCGTCATTTACTTGGGGTGGGGCAGAGGCGACCGGTGAGTATGATCTTTTGAAAGCAATTGAGACCGCCGGCCGTGTGATGTCCCGCCGCCATACCATACTCACAGCGCCTTACAGGAAATTGCTGACAGATGTGTTCAATATTACCGCACAACACCGTATTTCTGCGACACAAAGTCAGAAATAGGTACGTGGCACCATCGTTGAAACTCCTTAAATATTTACAGAATATGCACGACACCGAAGATATTTTCTCCTTTCTGCTCAATGAAGAAGAAATGGCAGATCATGAGTTTATCCCTTTGATTTCACCCGAAGACGAAGACCGGATGGACAAGGAACCCACTCCTGAGACATTGCCTATTCTCCCCCTTAGAAATACAGTGCTTTTCCCCGGAGTGGTAATACCCATCACTGTTGGCAGGGATAAATCAATCCGGCTTATCAAGGATGCTAACAGAGGAAATAAAACCATCGGCGTTGTTGCACAACTTAATCCTGATATTGATGAACCGATATTCGAGGATCTGAATAAAATTGGCACACAGGCCACCATCATGCGGATGCTGAAAATGCCCGATGGAAGTACCTCCGTCATTATCCAGGGAAAAAAAAGGATAGAAATCAAAGGTCTTGTTGCCAGCGAACCCTACTTCAAAGCCCAGGTTATTGAATTTCCTGAAGTCAATAAAAACTCTGAAAGCAAAGAACAGCAGGCGTTATTCGAAACCCTGCGCGATCACGCACTCAAGATTATTCATCTGTCCCCCGAAATTCCAAGTGAAGCCTCAGTGGCAATGAAGAATATCAACGGGCTTAGTTTTCTTACCAATTTCATCTCTTCCAATATGAAAGCCAATGTGCAGGAAAAGCAGGCTCTGTTAGAGATGGCTGATCTTGAGGAACGCGCAAAAAAAGTACTCGAATATCTCGGAAAAGAACTGCAGATGCTCGAAATGAAAAACGAGATACACAAAAAAGTTCATTCCGATATTTCCAAGCAGCAGCGCGAATATTTTCTGCAACAGCAGATGAAGCAGATACAGGAGGAGTTAGGATCAAACCCTGTCAAGGAAGAAATTGAAGAGAAAAAAAAGAAGGCTCTTGAGAAAAAATGGCCTGAATCCGTTGCTAAAGCCTTTGAAAAAGAACTGGGAAAACTGGAGCGGATGAATCCCCAGGCTGCTGAGTTCAGCGTTCAATCCAATTATATTGATACCCTGCTTGACCTTCCGTGGAATGAGTATAGCGAGGATAATTTTGACTTAAAACATGCAAAGACCATTCTGGATCGCGATCACTTCGGACTCGAAAAAGTAAAGGAAAGAATACTGGAACACTTGGCAGTACTGAAAATAAAGGGGGATATGAAATCTCCTATTATTTGCCTGTACGGCCCTCCGGGTGTTGGAAAGACCTCGCTAGGAAAATCAATTGCTGAGGCACTGGGCAGAAAATATATTCGTATGTCACTCGGCGGACTACATGATGAAGCCGAGATACGAGGCCACCGGAAAACCTATATTGGTGCTATGCCAGGCCGCATCATTCAGAGCCTGAAAAAATCCGGAACGTCGAATCCGCTTTTTGTGCTGGACGAAATTGATAAACTGGGACAAGGGGTGCACGGAGACCCGAGTTCCGCGATGCTCGAAGTGCTCGATCCAGAACAAAACCACGCATTCTACGACAACTACGTGGAATTGGATTACGACCTTTCCAAAGTGATGTTCATCGCAACATGCAATTCTCTGAGTACTGTTCAACCGGCACTGCGAGACCGGCTCGAGATCATAGAAGTGAATGGTTATACGGTTGAGGAAAAAGTGGAAATTGCCAGACGACACCTTGTTCCAAAACAACTCCGTGAAAATGGCATCCGCCAAAATCAGATCAGTTTTTCTGATGAAATATTAGTGAAACTGATCGAAGAATATACCAATGAAAGCGGAGTGCGGAACCTTGAAAAACGGATCGGTAAATTGGTTCGAAACAGAGCCAAACAGCTTGCAATGGAAGAAAAATTTAAAATAGCGCTGAGCGGGGAGGAGTTGCAAAAAGTGTTGGGCGCAAGCTATGAAAAGGATAAATATTCCGATAATGATGTAGCCGGTGTTGTAACAGGTTTGGCATGGACACCGACGGGGGGAGATATATTGTTTATTGAAACAAGTCTTACAAAAGGAAAAGGTAAACTCACCCTGACCGGTAATCTCGGAGATGTGATGAAGGAGTCGGCGATGATTGCACTGGAATACCTGAAAAGCCACGCAGATATGTTGAGCCTCGATCAGGAAATTTTTGACAACTGGAACGTCCACGTCCACGTACCTCAAGGTGCTGTACCCAAAGATGGACCTTCTGCCGGAATCACCCTCCTTACAGCACTCGCTTCTGCTTTTACCCAGCGCAAGGTGAAAAAATTTCTCGCCATGACAGGTGAGATAACATTGCGGGGAAAAGTGCTGCCCGTCGGCGGAATCAAAGAAAAAATTCTTGCGGCTAAACGAGCTGGGGTGAAAGAGATCATTCTCTCCGAACGCAACCGTAAAGACATCGAAGAGATCAATGAACGATACCTGAAAGGGCTGAAATTTCATTTTGTAACTGAGATGTATGAAGTGGTGGAAAAGGCATTACTCAAAGAGAAAGTCATCAATGCTCTCAAAGTAGCCTGATGAGAAGGATAGTGCGAACAGAAAACTCACGGCTATCATTGATTGCCGGTTAGAAAATATTCTTCTCCCTTTCGCGTTTCCCGCTGCATCTTTACACGATGAAATTGCGGTTACTGCCTGTACTATTTTTGATACTTTCAACGAAGCTATACGCACAACTTGGCGGTACCACTGTCTTTAACGCATTAAACATCAACGGCTCTGCACGTGCAGCTTCCCTCGGCGGCAATTACCTTTCAATGAAAGACGGCGATGTGAACCTTGTCGCTGCCAACCCCTCTCTGCTTGATAGCACAACAAGCGGGAAGTTGTCATTCAGCTACGTTGATTATTTTGCAAAAACTAACTTCGGTTTTGCTTCTTATGCTAAATCCCTTCAAAATAAAAAATGGACCATTGCCGGAACTATGCAATACTTCAGCTATGGAAAAATGACCGAACTCGACGGTCTTGGCTATGAACTGGGAGAATTTTCTGCCGGCGATTATGCTCTTACCATCGGTTCTGCTTATCAGTATGACAGCCTGTGGAGTCTTGGAGCAAATCTGAAGGCCATTTATTCCAACCTCGCAAATTATTATTCGTTCGGTATGGCAGCCGACCTTGCTGCAACATACAATAAGCCTAAAAAGAATTTTTCAGCAGCAATCGTTCTTAAGAATATAGGTATTCAATTAGTTTCTTATACCGAAGGACAAAAAGAAAAACTCCCCGCAGAATTACAGGTGGGCTTTATTAAACGACCTCGCCATGCCCCGTTCCGGTTTTCTGTGGTCTTTGAAAACCTGCAAACTTGGAATCTTCGCTATGACAATCCGAACGAAGCTCTGCTGACCGATCCGGTAACTGGTGAGGTAATTGAAAAAAATACCTGGGAGTTTGGAGATAATTTAATGAGACACGTGGTTATTGGAACCGAATTCATTCTGACGAAGAATATAAATATTCGTCTGGGATATAATTATCGCCGGAGGCAGGAACTTAAATTACCCGATAGACCTGCTACTGCCGGCATTTCATTTGGATTCGGGTTTAAAGTCAGTCGTTTTTATCTTAGCTATGGCCGCGCCATCTATCATGTTGCCGGCCCCTCAAATCATTTTACCGTTACTACCGACCTCAGCAAGTGGATATGAGATACTATGGGATACCGAATCTGTGGCTCTGACGTGGGTTTCTCTATTATTCTAAAACTTTAATCAGTATTACCTTTGTGCCATGATTTTACCCATTGTTGCCTACGGTGACCCTGTACTGAAGAAAAAAGCAGCGGAAATTGATCAGGACTACCCCGATCTGGATAAACTGATTGAAGATATGTTCGAGACCATGTACAATGCAAAAGGGGTGGGACTTGCCGCTCCCCAGGTTGGAAAATCTATCCGGCTTTTTATTGTAGATGCCTCTCCATTCGCAGAAGGCGAAGACGGCGATCCTGAATGTAAGGATTTCAAACGTGTGTTTATCAACCCCATCATTTTTGATGAAGAAGGAACCGAATGGGGATTCGAAGAAGGGTGCCTTTCTATCCCCAATATCAGAGAGGAGGTGAGGAGAAAACCCAGTCTGAAAATTGAATACTATAATGAAAACTGGGATCTTTATGAAGAAGAACTCGATGGTTTTCCCGCACGGGTAGTTCAACACGAATACGATCATATTGATGGAATACTTTTTATTGATCGCATCAGCGCTTTTAAGAAAACACTTTTGAGAGGAAAACTGGAAGATATTCGCAATGGAATTACTGATGTATCTTACCGGATGAAATTTCCCAAAAAATAATTATTCAATTTTAACCTGAAATGCGGAATCCTCTTCTTTTTATCTTCCTTTCTTTTTTTACTTTTTCTATCTTCTCCTGTGCACCTGAGTCATCTACTCAGGAAGGGGACAAAACATCCTCTACTTCCACCATTGCTAATTCTACTGAAGTTGAAAAAAATAACAGTATTGCTCAAATTAAAGAGATGGAGGCAAAACTGAATCAAAACAGCGCTGATAAATCCACCGCCAACCGGCTGTTGATGGCCTGTATTGATTTTACCAACCGGTTTCACGATCATGCAGAGTCGGATGATTATATGATGAGGGCAGCATCGCTGGCCGACGGGCTTGGTAAGTATGATAAGGCTATTGAATTGCTGATCAATTACCACGAGGGATACCCGCAAGGCAAGCATCGCGAAGAAGCGGCCTATCTTGTCGCTTTTATTTACGATGCTCATATTGGTGACAAACAAAAAGCAGCGATATACTATAACAAAGTCATTGAATTATACCCACTGTCAAAATGGGCTGCTGATGCTCGTGCTATGCTCAATATTGTAAATAAGTCAGACGAAGAACTGATTCGCTTCCTCGAAGAAAAAAACAAACCATCGTAAAATGGGTTTGGCATTTATCTCTTTCTTATAGAACTTTACCTCTTTCAAAAATAAACAGTTCTAACTATAACCCTTTCTAATATGAAATTCAGACCAGGCGTACTCACCGGTAATGAAGTTACCGAAGTATTCAATGATGCACTCGATAGAAAATATGCGTTACCCGCAGTCAATGTTATTGGCACCAATAGTGTGAATGCTGTGCTTGAGACAGCACGCGATGTGAATTCGCCGGTTATCATTCAGTTCAGCAACGGCGGAGGAGCATTTTTTGGCGGAAAGAGTTTAAAGAACGATACCCAACAGGCATCAATACTGGGTTCTGTGAGCGGTGCGCAGCATATTCATACAATGGCAGAAGCCTACGGTGTGCCGGTGATCGTACATACAGACCACTGTGCCAAAAACCTTCTGCAGTGGATGGACGGAATGCTCCATCACGGGGAACGTTTTTTTGAGCGAACCGGTAAACCCCTTTTCAGTTCTCATATGCTCGATTTTTCTGAGGAACCGCTGGAAGAAAACATTGAACTTTCTGCAAAGTATTTTGGGAGAATGTCAAAAATGGGAATAACTCTCGAAATAGAACTGGGCGTTACAGGAGGTGAAGAAGACGGTGTAGATAATTCAGATGTGGATAATTCTAAACTATATACTCAGCCTGAAGATGTTGCCTATACTTATGAAAAGTAAAAGGCCATTTCTGA
>JADLBA010000132.1 GCA_020848015.1 Crocinitomicaceae bacterium
CAGATTGAAAAATAAAGATGAAGTTCCCCGTGGGGTTACCTTGAGACAATGAGCTTATTATAGTGAGAGCTATAGTTGAAAAAGTAGGATGAAAAAAAACGGGACACGAAAAATGTGTCCCGTCTTTTTAAGAAAAACAAAATAAGTTATTTTTTATCAATAACGGTGAATTCAGTCCTTCGGTTTTGCTGATGTTGTTCTTCAGAGCATTTTACTCCATCAGAGCATCCGTTGATCAGTTTTCTTTCTCCATACCCTTGGCTGACCATTATTGAGCGCGGGACTCCTTTTTTCACGAGATAGTCAACAACGGCTTTTGCTCTTTTTGATGATAGATCGTCGTTATATTCAAAGCTTCCGCGACTATCGCAATGGCTGGCCAGCTCAAACTTGAGGTTCTGGTTTTCACGGAAGAGCTTTACGAGATCGTTCAGGTAAGGCTCTGCATCAACACGTATGTCCCATTTATTGTAGTCCCAGAAAATGTTGGGTATAGTATGTACTCCTTTACCGATATTATTGTCTTTGTTTCCTTGGTTTTCAACTGTGGGTTCATCTTTTTTCACATATAGTTCCTGCATTTCGATTACGGTCTTCAGCTCTTTATCTTCCGTAATACCTTTTGTAGAAATATCCTCTGAGGTGGAAAAATAACCGTCAAGTTCTGATTTGACCTTGTAATCTTTTCCGGTAGTGAGTTGTGTACTGAAGTTTCCATTTCCGTCGGTGAAGAGAGTTTCTTCAGTGCCATCGGAGAGGTTTTGGACTGTAATCCTTGCGCCGCCCAATGGAAGGCTGGATTCTTTGCCGAGAATGAGTCCTTTGAGTGTGATCTTAGGATTGATTTCGGACAGTGAGTAGATTCGATCTATTCCCGAGCGATCACTGGTGAAATAACCAGTGGCACCATCGGGATTCCACACTAAACTGAAATCATCATTCGCAGTATTCACAGGATAACTCATGTGATGGATCGGCCCCCAAACACCATTATTCTTTTCTACGAAGTTGATGTCATACCCTCCTAATGTCTGATGAGCATCGCTGCTGAAGTATAGAATATCATTTCCTCTAACAGTAGGAAAGAGTTCGTCGCCGGGAGTGTTAATGTCGCTTCCGAGGTTTGTGGGTTCTCCCCACCCGGTTTCAGTAATGCTACTTTGGTAAATATCCATTTTACCTTTTCCTCCTGGCCGATCACTTGAAAAATACAGCGTCTTGCCATCAGGGGTAAAAGCAGGATGGGCGTACATGGATCGCGGGTCGCTGAATGGGAGAATTTCTGGTTTGCCCCATTTTCCATCGCTGCCCATTTTGCTGTAATAAAGCTGGGTGTTGCTCATACCGTCGTCATTACCGGCCAAGGCTCCGCCTTTTAACTGAAAACTTCTTGTGAAAACAAGGGTTTGCCCGTTGGGTGAAACTGCAGCTACCGCATCATGGTATTTGCTGTTCACATTTTCAATCGGTTCAGGAGAACTCCATGCGCCATTACTTTGATTGGAAAAATACAGGTCTGTGAACGCACGGTTGGTGTATGGATCGCGGTCGCCCTTTGAAGCAGGGCTTGAAAGGATCAGCCCATTCTTGAAAGGATAAGCGGAGTAAAGCGCCATATTTCCAGGAATGTTTACCTGATTAACGATGTACATCATGGAGTCTTTCTTCATTTCCTCCAGTTTTTTGCAACTGTTGAGCAGCGATTTCGCAACTTCATTTGCCGGATCACGACTCACAATTCCTTCAAAGATAGTTCTCGCCTCTGTGTATTGGCCGTTGGTCATTTTAGCCTGACCCTGCAGGATACGATCGCGGTCAGTGTTGTCTGTATAAGTGTTGATTCGCTCATACTGTTCGTTAGCCTTACGATAATCGTTCACCATCAGGTAACTCTCCGCAAGCATACGACGGGCACCAGGGTCATCTTTTTTCTGTAGTCCTTTTTCCAAGCTCCAGATTGCGTCTTGGTATTGCAGGTTCTGATAGGCTTCTTTTCCGTTTTTAATATAGAGCGAAGCGCAACTGCTCATCAACAGTGAAGTCAATGCAATCAAGGCAACTCTGCGCATATTTTTGAAATGGGTGGTTGTCATATAAAGTTCGTTCTTCAATAGCGTGTAACGTTTATAGTGATCAGAAGTAGCGCGGTGAGCGGGTTTTGATATTTACATCTTTTCCAAAATCAAATCCGAGCATTACCTCGTGAGAACCGGAACTGTAGTTGGCAATGTCAGTCAGGGTATAATCGTAAGCATAGCCAAGCCTCAACTGCGGTGTGATATTCCACTCGGCCATTGCCACCAGCGCATCTCCTGTTCTGTATCCGGCGCCGAGCCAGAATTTTTTGAAAAAAAGAAAATTGCAGTTGATGTCTGCTTCAACCGGAGCTTCTGGCTGATACTTGATAAGTGTACTGGGTTTGATCGCCAGTGTGGGGGTTACTTCAAACACATATCCTGCATTGAAGTAATAATGGTTTTCAAAAAAGCGAGATGCGCTTGAGGTGCTCGGTATTATCTTGTCATCCGATGAATAAACGGTAGGTACAGAAACACCGGCATACCATTTTCTCTGGTAGTAATAAAGACCGAGTCCAACTTTTGGAACGAGTTCATTCTTGATATTGTTTGCATAAACAGGGTCTTGTGTGTCCCAGATCACAGCATCGGAGAGATTAGCGGTGTAATTGGCACCGGCAACGCGAATACCGGCAGCGAGATTTCCACTTCCGAGTGCAACCTTAGCGGCAAAGTTGACCCCGACTTCGAGTTGTTTTGTAATGCCGAGTTGGTCATTGCTAACGGTGAGTCCCATACCAAATTTTCTGTTGGCTATTGGGCCATCAATGGAAAAGGTCTGGGTGGTGGGTGCGTTGTCAAACTTCACCCACTGGCTTCTGTGAAGCAGGGATGCACTCCAGTAGGGATGCGATCCGGCATAAGCGGGATTCAGCACCATACCGTTGAACATATACTGGCTGATCATCAGTTCCTGCTGCCCAAAAGCGCAGCCGCCGGCGATGATCGTAAAGAGGAGAACAACTATCTTTTTCATTTCTTTCATTCTTTAAAGGTTTATTCCTTCTGCTCTTATCTTCTAAGGTCAACGTAAGTATTGAATTCGCGTCCGGAGGTCACAAACACTATGAAATAGGTACCGTCCGGCAGTAATTCTCCTTTGTTGTTCTGACCCTCCCACTCGTTGTTGTAGTCTTTCTTATCATATACCAGATTCCCCCATCGGTTGAATACCCTGAACTCATTATCCGGAAATCCTTCGATGCCATGTATGACATAGAATTGGTTATAGATATCATCATTAGGCGAGAAACCGGTGGGGAACTCAAACTCAAGCGGATCGGTAAGAATTATAGTAGTATCCACACTGCAACCACTTGCATCTGTCACCGTCAGTGTATAGGTGCCGGCACTCAATCCTGAAATACCACTTTCGCCGTCATTCTCGTCATTGGGCGACCAGTCATAAGTATAACCTGGGGTTCCTCCGGTTACTTCCGTTTCAATTGCACCATCGCTTCCCTGTGGAAGAGAAATGTTATAACCATTTTCGTAGAGACTGACACTTCCATGAATAACGATTGAGTCGGAGCCAGATACAGTATATATTTCTGTTCCTGAGCAATCTCCGGCATCCTCCCAGTTAAATGTATATACGCCAGCCCCAACATTGGTCAACGGGTTAGAGTTACCTAGCTGACTTTCTCCACTGAACCAACTTACGGTTACTGGGTTATTGGCACCCTGCACGGTCACTGCAATTGCACCTGTTTCTTCACCGTAACAAAGCACAGGAGTGATAACTGCACTAACAGTAATATTATCGAGGTCAATGATTCCGCCGCTTAGAAAGACAGAGCATCCGTTCTGGCCGGTAATGGTCACACTGTAAGCCCCGGCATCAAGTCCTGTTTGGTCTTGTTGATTTTCAACTGTTCCTTGTCCATCCCATGCATAGGTAAAAGGCCCGGAACCACCAGACACAGTAACATCTATTGCGCCGTTGCTATTGCTACAGGTCGCATCGGTAATATCAAGAGTGGCCAGTAGCACTTCCGGTATGATATATTGTTCGCAGGCTTCTGCGGTGCAACCATTATTATCGGTAATGTTGACACAGGAACTTCCGTCTTCCTCTTCATTGATACAAACGGAATTACCCATTTCATTGGACCATGAATATCCGTAGGGGCCTGTTCCACCAACGACATCAGCACACAACTGGAGAATTCCGGTAGAACAGATGAAGGTGGTATCAATAGAAACTGTTAGTAACTGTGGCTGAGTAAGCGTCAGATTGTAAGTTGAGGAACAATTATTTGCATCCACAACCTGTATCTGGTAAGCTCCGGCACACAGGTCAGAGTGCGCTGGTCCGGTTGGGAGTGAAGGGCTTAGCCAATTCACGGTATAAGGAGCCTGACCACCCGATGGAGTAGTAGAAATACTTCCATCGCAGGCATTGAAGCAGGAAATGTTGTATCCGCCATTGAAAGACGACTCGGTGATTTCAAGCTGTACCTGTGATGGCTGTGTAAGTGTAAACTGAAGCAACTGACTACAGTTATTGGCATCGGTAACAAGGACTTCGTAGTTGCCTGCGCAGAGGTTGATTTGATCTTCTGCATTGTCCAACTGTCCATTTCCAAGCTCCCATTGATAAGTATAAGGGGCTATACCGCCTGAAACGGTAAGATTGATACCACCGTCACACGCATTATAGCATGAAACATTGAACCCGCCATCATAAACAACTACTGTTGAAGTAACACTCATGGGTGTAGGTGGTTGCGTGATGCTGGCACAGGCAGAGGTAACGCAATTATTATTATCAGTTACCTCGAGGCAATACGTTCCGATACCGAGATTAGCCAATGTTGGATCTGTACCTATCACCGCATTATTGCTGTTTGTCCATGTATAGCTATAACCGGGGGTACCGCCATTGACAGATGAAGTGATTGTTCCATCGGTATCGCC
>JADLBA010000133.1 GCA_020848015.1 Crocinitomicaceae bacterium
TTCTGATATGGGCTGGAGGTCTCACCACGAGCATGTAGGCCAGACAGGCCTTACGATCCGGCCAAATCTATATATCGCAATCGGCATCTCAGGGGCGATACAACACCTCGCCGGAGTGAATAATTCCAGAATAATTGTTGTGATCAACAAAGACCCAGAAGCCCCTTTCTTCAAAGCGGCTGACTATGGTATTGTCGGCGATGCATTTGAGGTGGTGCCCAAGCTGATCGAGGCAGTAAAAACTTTTAATGCCACTAAGTAGTTTTAGTGTTAAAAAAAATCTGCTATCGCACCGGAGCAAAGATTGTTGAGCCGATCATTTTTGTAAGTAACAATGGCAGTCTATATTCGTTGAACGTTTGAAAGAGAATTTTCTCTATTGACCGAATGAGTAAAAAAATTGAATTATTGATCGCTGATATTGCTCCGAGTGGAAGCACCAGCGGAGCTTACACAATGATTCTGGCCGAGGTGGATGGCAACAGAAGATTGCCCATTGTAATTGGCGGATCTGAAGCTCAGGCGATTGCTATTGAGTTGGAAAAAATGACCCCCAGCCGCCCGCTGACACATGATCTTTTTAGAAATTTGGCTCACGCTTTCAGTATTGAAATAGAAGAGGTGCTGATCTATAATCTGGTGGAAGGAATTTTCTTCTCAAAATTGTTAGCCAATCTGTCGGGGAAAATGGCTGAAATAGATGCTCGAACCAGCGATGCCGTTGCACTCGCTGTTCGCTTCGGTTGCCCGATTTACTGCAATGATTTTATCCTTGATCAGGCAGGTGTGAGTGCGGATGAAACATCCGATGACCCGGAGATGAATGACCCGGAAGTGAACACCGGAGAACTGGCAGAATCACAGGATGCAACCTCCCTGTCTATTGATGATCTGCAGCGCCAGCTCGACACTGCTCTTGAACACGAAGAGTATGAAAAGGCATCGCGCCTTCGTGATGAAATCAATAAGAGAACAGGTTCCTGAGTCTTAGATATCCTTGTTCTTTTTACTCTCTTTGTGAAATACACGGATATTTTGTGATCGAGAATTTTTATCTCTCAGACAAAGAGTAATGATACTTTAGGGTAGAATGCGAAATTATCTTTGATGCTGTCGTTTCTTTTAATAAGTTCGCACTAACCAATAACAAAAACCAATGAAAACAACGCTATCCATTTCTATTCTGCTTCTCGCCGGTATTTTCGGACTTCATGCACAGACACTGCAGTACAGCCAGGCACTCATTGTTTCCAATACAATGCAAACTGTTCCTGCCGGAAAGGTATGGAAGGTGACCTCGGTATATGGTGACAGTTTCATGTGTGTATCGCCTGCAACTCCTTATGTAGATGGAGGAAGTAGTTTTTTTAACACTAAGTATGCGAGTTATGTAGGGAGCGGTTTTAAGGTGAACGGCAACCCTGTCTTTTCTTTTAGGACTTGGAGGGGGAATACTTCAAGTCCTTTGACCTCAATTCGTATATTCAACGACAACGCTTGCACAGATGAATACTCGAGTTATACTAGAAGTGCGAGCACTTACGACATTTCCCCCAATCCAAATCTTTTCCCTTTGTGGATACCTGAGAATTCCACTCTTCAGTCGAATGCCTCGACCATCTTTGTATCGGTACTGGAATTTACTGTTGTCCCATAAGGGAAATATGTGAGTGAGAAGAAGCCAGTACATAGCCTTTTCCCATCCGGCTCTTTCTATTTCCGAGTGAAGTTTTACAGTATCGGGAAAAACGATAACAGAATCTGTCTTGGAAGTTTCCGGTTTTTTTTAGAAGAATGAGTTTTCCAATTGATTCGAGAAAAGTTGCGATGACTACAGAGCCGTTTTCAGAATTGGCTTTTTCACAGAGAGTTTTTTTTGCACTTGAGTTGCCGTATTGACCCAATGCATATCCTGCAGCAATTCGCACTTGAGACAGGAGGTCTCCAAGCAGAGGTGTCAAATATATACAGGTGGAGGTATTCTGTATGCTGGCCATTGCCAGTGCGGCAGTTTCACGGTACTTGTCAATTTTACTGCTGAGATAGGGAATGATCGCCTGTGCATTGCGCTCTTGCTGCATCTGCCGGATACGAACCATCTCTTCGTCGAAAGTAAAAGCATTGCTGACCGTTTTTTGTCAGACGAGTTATTACAGGAAAAAAAAATCAATATAAAAAAATGATTAGGCAACAGGAAGTAGTCTGACCGATCATAAGAGAATCAGGAATAGTATGAGACGATAATCTGAGCGGAATCAGATTTTGGGAATCTTAACTTCGAGTTGATAGTAGCTAAGGTGCTCGTCGAGGCTGGAAAGTCTGTACTGAATCTTTTCTTTTGCGCGTTTTGCTATTGTGAGTAGCCCAAGACCTGCGCCACCTTTCATATCAAAATCATCGTTGCACAAGGTTTCGATAAATGTTTTTCTTATTTCATTTATATCCATTCCGATCAGATTTTTCAATCTGCTTTCAAGGCAGGAAGCATCTACTGCCAGCACAAGGTTACCGGTGTATAGTTTGTAGTATTCCTCGCTGAGAGAAATGATACAGTAGGCATACATTCTCCCGTTCGACAATTTTGCTCCGTGAATGGAAA
>JADLBA010000134.1 GCA_020848015.1 Crocinitomicaceae bacterium
GAGTCGAGTTTCATATTCCACAGCGGGGCGACAAAAAGAAACTGCTCGATCTATCGTACAGGAATGCGTTGTCATACATGATAGATGCTCATAAGCAGCAGGCTTTTACCGATCCGGAGCGACATACTAACAGGATATTGGAGACCCTGAAAAAAGATCTCCACCTCATTGAATTGCCTACCCACATTGAATGTTTCGACAACTCTAATATTCAGGGAGCGAACCCCGTTTCTGCCTGTGTGGTCTATAAAAATGCGAAGCCCAGCAAACAGGACTACCGGAAATTTAATGTGAAAACCGTTGTTGGCCCCAACGATTTTGATACAATGAAGGAAGTAATCTTCCGGCGTTACAGGAGGCTGAAAGAGGAAGATCAACCTCTTCCTCAGCTCATCATCATTGACGGCGGTAAAGGGCAACTTGGGGCAGCAGTAGAAAGTTTAGATCAATTAGGATTAAAGGGCAAAACTGCAATCATCGGAATTGCCAAGCGATTAGAAGAAATCTACTTCCCCGGCGACTCATTCCCCATCTATCTTGATAAGCGATCTGAATCATTAAAACTGATCCAGCAAATGCGCGATGAGGCACACCGGTTTGGAATTTCACATCATCGCAACAGAAGAAGCAAAGATGCTTTGCGATCGGAACTCACCGAAATACCCGGAATTGGATTCCGCACCACACAGTCGCTAATTCACCGTTTCAAAACCATCGGAAAAGTACAAAGCGCCTCTCTGGAAGAATTGGAAGAAGCGGTCAATAAAAAACTCGCAAAGATCGTTTGGGAGTATTTTCATAAAAACAACAAAGACTAAGTTTACCTGTGGTTAAACCACGCCCTACCCAATCCTCGCCAATTTCTCATACAAATCAGGGTGTCATTGAATAACTTTGTACCTTCTTCGTTTCGCATCAATGAACCAGAAAAAAACTTCCGGTGATAGAAAATACAGAAAGCGCCTGTGGTGGCTGGCAATGTTCCCTTGGATACTGCTGGTGCTGATCATCACCGCTGCATTGTTGAGCGGGCTGCCAAATGCTGAAGCACTGGCAAATCCCAAGATCAATCTCGCGACAGAAATAGTATCTTCAGATGGAAAGCAGTTAGGTGCCTTCTACAAGGAAAACCGATCAGATGTCAAATACGATGAACTGCCGCAGCACTTGGTAGATGCGCTGATCGCTACCGAAGATGCGCGTTTCCGGTCGCACAGTGGGGTGGATTTCTGGAGCCTCTTCCGCGCAGTTGGTTCTCTCGGACGAGACGGAGGTGGCAGCACCATTACACAACAATTAGCCAAACTTCAGTTTACCACTAACTATGACAAGGTGAACATAGGAAAACGAGTCTGGCAAAAATTGCGGGAATGGATCATGGCCTGCAGACTTGAAAGGCTTTACACCAAAGATGAAATCATCGCATTTTATTTTAATCAGTACGATTTTCTCAACCAGGCAGTCGGCATAAAATCGGCGGCCCATATTTATTTCAATACTACCACTAAAGAACTCAACAAGGAGCAATCAGCCATGTTGGTGGGAATGTTGAAAAATTCATCCCTCTTTAATCCTCTCAAACGTGACTCACTCGTCACCAAAAGGCGAGAAGTGGTGCTGAATCAGATGGTAAAATACCATTTCCTGAGCGATGCTGAATACGATTCGCTAAGGGTACTTCCTTTGGGTCTCGATTTTCAGCGGGTCAGCCACGATGAAGGTCTCGCTCCCTATTTCAGAGAAGTGCTGCGCGCAAAACTCGATGAAATACTTTCAGAAAAAGACAATAAAGGCAACTTAGTCTATGCAAAGTCTGACGGTGAACCCTACGATCTGTACCGCGACGGACTGGTAGTTTATACCACCATTGATTCGCGCTTGCAGGCGTATGCAGAATGGGCGGTGGATGAACATTTGAAAAAAGAATTGCAACCTGCATTTACAAAGGATGTCAACCGGAGAAAAAAAGACAAGTACCCTTTTTTCAATGGAATTGCCGATGCTGATAAGAACCGCATTATGGAAGAGGCGATCCATAGAAGTGAACGCTATCAAATTTGCACCGGAAAAATTTGCCCTGAATGCAAGCGCCCTGCCTATTATATTAAGAAAGAAAAGCAGGACGGAAAGGAAGTCTTTCATTGCGATGAAAACAAGGGAGGCTGCGGAGAACATTGGCCCGCTTTCAGCGAGAAGGAAATTGATCACATCTTTTCTACTCCTGTAAAAATGAAAGTTTACAGTCATCAGGGGTATAAAGACACGCTGTTGTCTCCACTCGACAGCATCAAATATCACAAAGCGATTTTACACGCCAGTCTGATGTCTATTGAGCCTTCCACCGGTCATATAAAAGCGTGGGTAGGAGGTGTGGATTTTAAGTATTTTAAATTCGATAATGTTTACCAGTCGAGAAGACAGGTAGGATCAACCTTTAAGCCGTTAGTATATGCTACTGCACTGCGCCTCGGAAAGCGCCCTTGTGATAAATATTTTAATCTGAAAACATGTATTGATCTCCCCACCGGCGGAAAATGGTGTCCTGATAATAGCGATGGAAGCTATGGTGGAGAGTATTCGCTGAATTATGCTTTAGCGAATTCTGTGAATACAATTACTGCCGCATTGATCAAAGATTTCGGACCCGAGAGCGTCATTACACTGGCAAAAAATCTCGGAATAAAAAGCAAGCTCCCCGCAGTTCCTGCAATTGCTCTCGGCGTAGCAGAATTGTCACTGTATGAAATGGCAGGAGCGAATGCTGCGTTTGTCAACAACGGGGTTTACATTGAACCAACCTATATCATCCGCATCGAAGACAAGAATGGAAACACGATCTATGAGGCCGATCCTGTCATTGAGCAAGCGCTCGAACCGGATGTAGCCTACGAGTTACTGCAAATGATGAAAGGAGTAGTTAATTATGGTACCGCACAACGACTGAGGGGAGGAAGGCCATACGCTGGTATCTCCTACCCCACTGCAGGCAAAACAGGCACTACACAAAACAATACCGATGGATGGTTCATAGGGCTTACCCCCGATCTTGTAACAGGTGTCTGGGTTGGCGCGCAGGATCCGACCGTTCGTTTTTCAAGCACTGCTCTCGGACAAGGGGCTAACACCGGTCTGCCGATTTACGGATATTATATGAACAAAGTATATAAAGACCCTGCATTACATATTTCGAAAGAAGACTTTAAAGAACCCGAGGGATTTGATGCAAAACGATTTGAATGTAAAAACGGTTCAAGTCTTTTCGATGAAGAGGACGAAGAATACGAGGAGGATCGGCTACCCGCCTTTGATGGAGAAAGTACCTTTGATGCCGATGATTCAGGAACTGAAAAAAAATAATTAAACAACACTAAAATATGCCATTCAATAAAGTGGTTTTGAATGCGAAAGAAGCTTGCTCAGATATAAACGACGGAGCAACCCTGCTGCTCGGTGGCTTTGGACTATGCGGGATTCCCGAAAACTGCATTTCAGAACTTGTAAAAAAGGGTATAAAGAACCTCACCTGCATTTCTAATAATGCAGGCGTTGATGATTTTGGACTCGGTCTATTACTTTATAAAAAACAAATAAAGAAAATGATTAGCTCCTATGTAGGAGAAAACGAAGAGTTTGAACGGCAAATGCTTTCGGGTGAACTGGAAGTGGAATTGATACCACAGGGGACGCTGGCTACTCGCTGCCTTGCCTCAGGATACGGAATGCCGGCGGTGTTCACTCCCGCTGGCGTAGGAACAGAGGTTGCTTCAGGTAAAGAGGTCAGGAATTTTAATGGCAAGAATTACTTAATGGAGTATGCCTTCGATGCAGACTTTGCAATAGTAAAAGCCTGGAAAGGTGATCCGATGGGCAACCTTGTTTTCCGTGCTACCTCCCGTAATTTTAACCCACTGATGGCAATGGCCGGAAAAATAACCATTGCAGAGGTAGAAAATCTGGTGCCATTAGGAGAACTCAATCCGGATGAAATACATACTCCTGGAATCTACGTACACCGTATTTTTCAAGGGAAACACTTTGAGAAAAGAATAGAGCAGCGAACCGTGCGAACGAGGTGATATGGATGGGGTACAGATATGTTCATCACAACCTTATACCTATGAAAATAATTTTTACTTCAGCCGTACTTTTTTTCGTGCTTGTGTTTCCGACACCCGGACAAGTATCGCCACAAATCGGTTATTACGAAAGCGGGAAACTTCAGTATGAAAACTACAGGATCAATGAAAATGATACCACCTGCAGGAACCGGGAATGGTATGAAGACGAATCTTTGCTTTCAGACCAGCGCAGGAGTGGCGATACCTGCATCACTACTTATTATTATGCAGGAGGAAAAACGGAATCCACTACGCATGAAATTCCGGCGCACGATGTAATTACCGGAAACCTGCTGGGCTACCGCGTTGTGAAACAAATCAACTACTGCGAAAACGGGAGAATTACCGATTATCGCAATGATCTTCAAAAAGGGAAAAAACCATTTTCAATCGTAAATTGCAATGGTGCTGTGCTTGTAAAAGGCACCATCATTGATGATTTTGACCATAAAACGGGTGACTGGCTATATGTATGGGAAAATATGGGAAAGAAAATGGAAGGTAGTTTTTTTGAAACGGACAATATAGAAGAAACAAATATCAGGGTAGGCAAGTGGACCTATTGGGATATGAGTGGAAAAGTGATCCGTGAACAATGGTACGGAGATAACGGGCAGTTGATACGAGAAGAGAAATACTGACAGCAAACCAACAGAGGAACAAAACATTTCAGATATATTTTATGGCTATTGATAAAACAGGAATTGCAAAGCGAATTGCACAAGAAGTGAAAGATGCGAGTTACGTTAATCTCGGTATAGGTATTCCCACACTTGTTGCCAACTACATCCCGAAAGACAGGGATGTTGTGTTACAATCGGAAAACGGATTGTTAGGTATGGGGCCTTTTCCTTACGAAGGAGAAGAGGATGCAGACCTTATCAACGCAGGAAAGCAGACAATTACTACTCTGCCGGGATCTGCTTTTTTCGACTCTGCAATGAGCTTTGGAATGATTCGCGCTCAAAAGGTGGACCTCACCATACTCGGAGCAATGGAGGTAAGCGAAAACGGCGACATTGCGAACTGGAAGGTGCCGGGCAAATTAGTGAAGGGAATGGGCGGCGCAATGGATCTTGTTGCTTCCGCCAAAAACATCATCGTTGCTATGCAACATTGCGACAAAGCCGGCAATTCTAAACTGCTCTCCCGATGTTCACTCCCATTGACGGGAGTTCGCTGTGTGAAAAAAATTGTTACCGATCTCGCAGTACTCGAAGTCCGGGACGGAGCGTTTCATCTGCTTGAGCGCGCACCCGGAGTGAGTGTGGAAGAAATTGTATCAAAGACCGCAGGCAAACTGGTCGTGCCCGCTGAAGTCCCCGAAATGAATATCACCTGATCGTTTCTACACTCACACTTTCAACCTGCCCTGGTATGGGCGCAGCCAATTTTGTGATTTTCACCCACACCTTTTCTATTCTGCCGAATGTTGCCCTGAGGCGATCCGCCACCCGGTCTGCCACCGTTTCAATCAGTTTTGACCG
Source organism: Crocinitomicaceae bacterium (assembly GCA_020848015.1). Lineage (GTDB taxonomy): Bacteria > Bacteroidota > Bacteroidia > Flavobacteriales_D > Sanyastnellaceae > JADLBA01. The sequence continues at coordinate 5,606 of JADLBA010000134.1, forward strand.
GATCGCCATTTCTTCATGAACAATACTGCTTACCTGTACATAATCAATGGTGAGGGAGAGATCGTCTTCTGCAGAGGCTTCGCTAAAGTCAATATCCATTGCAATATCAACGATATAATTTCCCCCTATGATACTCTCTTCAACGAGGCATCCGTGGTATGCATAAATGCGGATCGAATTTAACCGGATCGTTCCCAATTCAATGGTAGTTTAAAAGACAGTGAATTTTATTTGTCGGGAAAATAAAAATTTATTTTTCGAGTGTATCAATGGCGATTTTAATTCTCCGTACTGACTCTTCCTTTCCGATCAGTTCAGCCACCTGTGACGAGGAAGGCCCGGAGAGCATCCCGGTAAGGGCAATTCTAAAAAGTGGCATCACCGCCCCCATTCCCAATTCTTTTGATGCAATAAATTCTTTGAATCTGTTTTCTATGGTTGTAGAAGAAAAATCATCTAAGGATGTCAATACCTCTTTCCATTCATTCATTAGCATTCCCGATTCGCCCTTCTTCCATTTTTTCGCCACAGCATCCGCATCGTAGTTGGCGGGTGCATGAAAGAGATAGTCTCCCTCCATCAGGTCTGCGACAAAAACAGCCCGCTCACTCATCAGATTACACACTTTTGCCGCATAGTCCGCAGTGACCGTTATGCCCTTTGCTTTCAGCAGCGGCAATAATAATTCAGCAAGTTCTTCCGGCGGTGTAAGGCGCAGGTATTGCTGATTGAACCAGCGTGTTTTATCCGGATCGAATTTCGAGCCTGATTTGCCGATGCGTTCAATGGTAAATGCATTGATCATTTCTTTTTCAGTAAAGATCTCCTGGTTGTTTCCGGGTGCCCATCCGAGCAGTAACAGCATATTGATGACGGCCTTCGGGAAATACCCTTTTTCCCTGTAGCCATTAGATATTTCACCGGTGGAAGCATCTTTCCACTCTAATGGGAAAACGGGAAAACCAAGCCTGTCTCCATCGCGTTTGCTGAGTTTTCCGTTCCCATCCGGCTTTAGTATCAGCGGCAGGTGAGCAAACTCCGGGGCTTCCCAACCTAAGGCTCTGTACATCATAATATGCAGGGGAGCAGAGGGCAGCCACTCTTCACCGCGAATGACGTGAGATATCTCCATCGTGTGATCGTCCACAATGTTTGCCAGATGGTAAGTAGGCATACCATCCGATTTGTAGAGAACTTTATCGTCCAGCTCGTTGGTGCTGAATATCACCCATCCGCGAATACTATCGTGAAAGCGCACCTCCTCATTTCGCGGCATTTTAAACCTCACAACATAAGGTTCTCCCTTTGCAATGCGGGTTTTTACTTCGTCTTCCGGGAGTGTCAGTGAATTCTTCATTGTCATTCTCGAAATCGAATTGTACTGCCAGTTAGGCATTTTGGCTAATTCAGCCTGCTTGCGGATTGTATCGAGTTCTTCCGGAGTATCAAAAGCATAATAGGCCCAGCCGGAACTGATCAGTTGTTCTGCATACGGCTTGTACATTGCCTTTCGCTCGCTCTGGCGATACGGGGCATGAGCACCGCCATAACCTACCCCTTCATTGGGTTCAATACCGCACCATTTCAGCGATTCGATAATGTATTCTTCTGCACCGTGCACAAACCTGCCCTGGTCAGTATCTTCTATCCGCAGCAAAAAATCTCCGCCGTGCTTTTTTGCAAAAAGATAATTATACAAAGCGGTGCGAACACCCCCAATATGCAGCGGCCCTGTAGGGCTGGGGGCAAATCGCACCCTGACTCGTTTATCCATCATACTGTTCTGATAAAATCAGGCGCAAATGTAAGCCGTGCTATCTGATAATACCCGAACACTAAACCGGTCTTCTGAAAACTCGCCGGATTGTCTCCTCCTATATCTAAGCCTGCTTGTTTCCTATACTATTTCTAACTCCCGTCATCACTTTTTCTTAGGATTATTCTCTGATCTTCACCATAGAATTTGCCATTGATCCCCTTTATGTACCGCCCGGTTAATAAGAGAACTTATTATCGCTTCACCCTGGTATCTGTCTCTCTCCAGTCGAAAAAAAGTATAACCCGGCCACGTAATTTTTTACCGGTATTCATTATATTTGCTACACAAACACCAACTTCAATTAACCATGAGAAATTTTCTTACTATTTTTTCACTCCTTGTTTTTTTTCTGATTTTAACCGTGCGACCTGCTGCGCAAGGAACTCTACAGTTCAGCCAGGCATTGATTGTTACCACGTCGCAAACGGTACCGACAGGAAAAGTCTGGAAAGTAACCTCTCTTTACGGCTCCGAAGATATTATTGGAGAATGTGTGAGCTTAAATACTCCTCCACTCACTACCAGTGTTGCCAATAGATTGCGCTGTGCCTATAAAAATAATACTTGGAAATGGATAGTAGTAGATTATTCAGCTTCATTGTTCAAAGTAAACGGTACCCCGATTGCCTCACAAATTACCGGGTTGGGGGATGGGATTGGGCTATCCAATTGGACAGGCACAACCTGCGGAGACGGAAGTAATACTTCACGCACAGCGAACTGGAGTTGCGCCAACTTAGACAGCGACCCGAATATTTTCCCGATGTGGTTGCCCGCCGGTACTACATTGGAGTCGGGCGGGTCTAAAACATTTGTATCAGTACTTGAATTTAATATCATTCCCTGATATAGCCTTCAAAATAGTGCTTTCGTTCAGTATAGGAAATATATTAGGCTCCAAACATTTTGAAAAACTCCTGTTTCAACAGGAGTTTTTTTTGAATACGCTATCTGGCAATCACAAACCGTTTTATCGCGGTGCCTCCATTGCACTCCGTCTTTAGCTGATAAACTCCTTCTGCAAAGCGACCGGTATTGATAGAAAGATTGTTTTTTCCAGCGTAACAGTTCCATTTTTCAGTAGTAATCATCCTTCCAGTTTGATCAATGATGCTCAGGATAAAAAGTCTGCTCGTATTATCGTTAAACGATATATTGAGCACATCATTGGCGGGGTTAGGA
>JADLBA010000135.1 GCA_020848015.1 Crocinitomicaceae bacterium
ATACTGTCAGCAATGGTCCTTGTGCTGCTCCTACCACAGACCAGGTAGTAATTACAGTTTATCCCGGAAGCCAGCCATCTGCAATGGCTGGGCCGGATCAATCTATTTGCCTTCCGACGACCTCGGTTACGCTTGCGGGAAACTCTCCGACTTTCCCCGCCACAGGCACATGGACGCTTGTTTCTGGAAGTGGATCTATTACGAATCCCGGAACTTCTAATAGCTCTGTAACCGGATTGGCTGTTGGGCAAAATGTTTTCCAATGGACTATCAGCAATGGCCCGTGTATTCCTTCGACAACATCGGATCAAGTCAGCATTTTTGTCTATGACAATACACAACCCGCGGCTAATGCGGGGGCAGATAAGAATTTCTGCGAACCTGTAAGCAGTGCGACACTCGCTGCTAACCCAGTGATTTTCCCGGCTACCGGCCAATGGACTCTTATTTCTGGTACAGGTTCTATCTTTAATCCTAACTCGGCCACTACCCAGGTAAATGGCCTGTCTCAGGGTGAAAATATTTTCCAATGGACTATTAGCAATGGCCCTTGTCCGGGATCAACCACCACGGATCAGATAAGTATTTTCATCTACGATAAAGATCAGATGCCGGCGAATGCAGGCACAGATCAGTTCCTCTGCACACCAGCTTCTACTGCGACAATGAGTGCAAATAGTGCTACATTCCCCGCCACTGGGGCGTGGACTTTAATTAGTGGTAGTGGAATAATCAGTACGCCAACATCCCCGACAACGGGAATTACCGGATTAGCGATTGGTGAAAATATTTTCCGATGGACTATTACCAATGGTCCATGTTCAAACAGCATTACTACTGACGATATCAGCATTTTTGTTTACGATAGTGGAGCACCTGCTGCTGATGCGGGACCTACTCAATCTATTTGTAGCCCAGCAAATTCTGTTACGATGGTTGCCAATGCCGCTGTATTCCCCGGCATCGGAACTTGGGAACTTGTTTCGGGAACAGGTATTATTCAGTCTCCTAATTCGCCATCAAGCCTTATCACTAATTTGGGATTGGGAGAAAATGTATTCCGCTGGACCGTTAATAATGGCTTGTGCGGATCGGCAACTACGCAATCGCTCGTTTCTATTTTTGTGTATTCGGAATTTTCACCATCCGCTGTTGCAGGCATTGATCAGGATCTCTGCACGCCACAGGTAAATACTTTCCTTCAGGGGTCTATTCCGATTTTCCCGTCCACTGGATTATGGACATTGCTTTCGGGAGTTGGAACTATTGTTGATCCAACAAACCCTAACACAGAGGTGACGAATCTTGGAATCGGCCCCAATGTATTCAGATGGACAGTGCTTAACGGACCATGCGCTAATGGCACTACTTCGGATGATGTTACTATCACTATATATAATGGAGGTGCAGCAGCTCCGTTTGCGGGAAATGACCAAGAATTGTGTTCCCCCACCAGTTCAACGCTTTTAGTTGCTGATCCGGCTGAATTCCCTGGTGTAGGAACTTGGAGTGTAATTAATGGAACAGGTACTTTCAGCGACCCGAATGACCCTTCGGCTACTGTTACGGGTCTTTCGATTGGAATAAATATCCTGAAATGGAACGTCAACTATTCCACCTGTGGATCACCATCTGATGTCGTTAGCATTATTGTTTATGATTCGTCGCAGGGAGCCAGCGATGCAGGTCAAGATCAATTCCTCTGCAATAATGTTGCATCAACCACAATGACTGCAGAGCCGGTAATTGCACCGGGCTCAGGAACGTGGTCGCTTATCTCTGGAAGTGCTGCTATTGCAGACGTGAATAATCCTTCATCGGGAATCGGCAATCTGGCTGTGGGAGCAAATGTATTTGTATGGACAATATACAATGGAAACTGTCTGTCTCCCACGCTGACAACTGATACAGTTGTTATTTATGTATTTGACGGAAACGTTCTTCCTGCCAATGCGGGTGCGGATCAATCTTTTTGCAGCCCGGTTTCTTCTGCTACTGTTACAGGAAACACTCTTACATATCCCCAAACTGGATTGTGGGAGTTGATACAGGGAACCGGAGTAATAGTAAATCCAACCTCTGCAACGACTGTTATAACTGGTCTTTCAGTAGGAGAAAACATTTTCCGATGGACAACAGATAACGGCCCTTGCCTTAACAGCATTACTTCTGATCTTGTAAGTATTTTTATTTACGATCAGAATCAGTTGCCTGCTAATGCCGGCTCAGACCAGTCATTCTGTACCCCTGTTTCGACTACTACAATGCAGGGCAATACAATCACATTCCCGGCGATCGGCACATGGACGCTGCACAGCGGCACAGGTGTGATTGCAGATACTAATAATCCATCTTCTTCCGTGAGCGGGCTCAGTATTGGGGAAAATATTTTTCAGTGGCAGGTTGAAAATGGTCCCTGTGGCAGCCCGACGACCGATATTGTTTCTATTTTTATTTATGATGAAAATAATCCGCTGGCGGATGCCGGAAGTGATCAGGAAATGTGCCTCCCTCAAAACAGTACTTCTATGCAGGGAAGTACGTATGTTTTTCCAGCCACGGGTACCTGGACACTGATACAAGGCTTTGCTACGATACAGAATATCAATGATCCAAATAGTGGTATTACCAATCTTGGAGCAGGTGAAAATATTTTTGTATGGACGATATCCAATGGGCCTTGTGCACATACGCCGACTACAGACACTATAGCGATAAGGGTTTATGAACCCGATGCGGCACCGGCCGATGCAGGCGCGGATCAGTCGTTGTGTACTCCTTCTTCTCAGGCAGTAATGACTGCGGCGGTTCCTGACAATCCAGGATTTGGAACTTGGACTATTGTTTCGGGGGCTGCAATTATTGTTGATCCCAACGACCCAAATACTCTCATCACTGGTTTGCAGCAGGGAGAAACTGTTTTGGAATGGACTGTTTACAATGGCCCCTGTAATAATTCTAATACGACCGATCTCATTTCGATCTTTATTTATGATAATACCCAACCGGCGGCTAATGCAGGGCCAGATCAGGATTTGTGTACTCCGGTTACATCCACCATCATCTCTGCTAACTCTCCTATATTTCCTGCAATAGGTTACTGGACACTTATTTCAGGACAGGGAGATATTTCAGATCCAAACAACCCTACTACCACAGTAAGTAATCTGGGAGTCGGAGCTAATGTTTTCCAATGGACGATTGAAAATGGACCATGCGATCCACAGTTGACAACAGATGATTTGGTGATTTATCTTTTTGACAATACTCAGTCTGCCGCTAATGCTGGAGTTGATCAAGAATTCTGTCTTCCTGTTACAAATGCTACTTTAGAGGGAAGCCACTTAGTGGGAGCCTCAACAGGAATGTGGACAGTTTTTTCCGGTGGAGGTACGATTGTCGCTCCTGATCAAGAGCAGACTTTGGTAACTGACCTGCCTGTTGGAGAGAATATTTTTGTCTGGGAAGTGAATAATGGAAGTTGTGGAACAACAACTGATACCACCTCTATTTTCATTTTTGATCCTTCCGCAGCCGAGGCAGATGCAGGGCCTGATACAAGTTTCTGTACTCCTGTCAGTACCTACACTATGTTGGCCAATACGCCTGCTGCACCGGGAGTAGGAACCTGGCAATTGGTGAGTGGTAATGGAACGATTGCAGAATTTCACTCAGCAACAAGTGATATTTCAGGGCTTACTATAGGTGAAAATATTTTCACATGGAGTATTTACAATGGTCCGTGCGAACCGCCAACAATTGACTCTGTTTCCATTTTCATTTTTGATGAAAACCTTTTACCTGCAGATGCAGGAAGCGATCAGGAAATATGTCTGCCATTGAATATGGTTACTATGACAGCCAATGTGCCGGTATTTCCTGCGACTGGAACTTGGACATTGTTATCGGGAACAGGTACAATTACTGATGTATCTGATCCTGCCACTACCATTACTAATCTGACTGCAGGTGAAAATATTTTTGTGTGGACATTTGAAAATGGTCCCTGCGCAGAATCTGTAACCACAGATACGGTTTCTATTACAGTGTATGCTCCCGATGCACTTATTGCGGATGCGGGAGCAGATCAATCTCTCTGTACGCCGGCTGGCAGCACTTTCCTCTCTGCAGCAACACCCACTATACCCGGACTGGGAACATGGAGTGTGATCGCCGGTACGGGAGTATTTGTAAATCCGAATGATCCCAATTCAGAAGTGACTGGATTAAGTGTGGGGCAAAATATTTTTGAGTGGATTGTTTACAATGGCCCGTGTGCTGTGACAAATACTACTGATCAAGTGAGCATCTTCCTGTATGATGCTAATCAGCAGGATGCGGATGCCGGCCCTAATCAGGATTTCTGTACTCCGATCACCACTGCTCAAATGAGTGCTAACTCCATTATTTTCCCTGCATCAGGCACTTGGACCATTTCACAAGGGGCAGGCTCTATTGTGAATCCAAATGATCCAACTACATTGGTCACTGACTTAGCTCCGGGTGTAAATATTCTCACCTGGACGGTTAACAACGGCCCTTGTGCAAATGGAATTACCACTGATACAGTTGAATTATCAATATTCAATAATGATCAGAGTGATGCCAATGCGGGTGCTGATCAGGAGTTGTGTCTGCCAGTAAACAGTACTCTCCTGCAATCTAACCAACTGACAGGAGCAGCAACCGGAACGTGGACTCTCTTTAGTGGTGGCGGAGATATAGCGGATGCTAATAGCGAAATCACTGCTGTCACCAATCTCCCTGTTGGCATCAATGTATTTGTTTGGACACAGGAAAATGGGCCCTGTGGTTCAACAAGCGATACCGTTTCAGTATCGGTATTTGATCCCGGTGCTGCTGTGGCAGATGCCGGACCGGATGTGAGTTTCTGTACTCCGACGAGTACTTATACTATGGCGGCCAATACACCTGCTATACCGGGTGTTGGAACATGGGCACTCGTGAGCGGAACGGGATCAATTGCATTTGTCAATTCGCCATCAACAATAATCTCAGGGCTTACCATTGGTGAAAATGTATTTAGCTGGACGATCTACAACGGCCCGTGTGCTCAGCCGACTGTTGATTTTGTTTCGATATTCATCTTTGACGAAAATCTCCCAGAGGCTAATGCCGGTAGCGATCAGGAAATATGTCTCCCGCAGAACAGTACTACAATGACGGCGAATACTCCTGTCTTTCCGGCGGAGGGTCAGTGGACATTATTCTCCGGAACCGGAACGATTTCGGATAACTCAGACCCAGCAACTTCCGTCACTGGACTTGGCGTGGGTGTAAATACGTTCGTATGGACTTTTAATAATGGGCCTTGCAATAATGCCATTACCACCGATACCGTTTCTATTCTTGTATTTGATCCTATTGCTGCGGTAGCAGATGCCGGAGGAGATCAATATCTCTGCACACCGATTACTACCACAGCACTCACTGCCACTACACCGGATGTTCCAGGATTTGGAACATGGACGGTTGTCAACGGAACAGGAATATTTGCCAACGTAAATGATCCCAACACGACTGTAACCAATCTAAGTGTTGGAGAAAATATTTTCCGCTGGGTAGTTTACAATGGACCTTGTAGTGTTACAAACACGGAGGATCTTGTCAGCGTATTTGTTTTTGATGCAAACCAGTCGGTGGCAGATGCGGGGCCAGATCAGGATTTCTGCACTCCCGTTTCGGTTGTACAACTTGATGGCAATGAGCTGACTTTCCCCGCCGCAGGCTACTGGAGTGTTGTTCAGGGAAGTGTTGTTTTCAATGATACATCAGACCCCAATACAATTATTACAAATGTGACTCCGGGTGTAAACATCCTTGCATGGACGGTAGATAACGGAGTATGCCCTAATGGAACAACCACAGACAATGTTGTTATTTCCATCTTCGATGCTAATCAAAGCCCTGCTGATGCAGGGGCTGATCAGGAATTGTGTCTGCCTGCAACTTCGGCTCTTTTACAGGCCAATCCGTTGATAGCCGCTGCAACCGGTCAGTGGACACTCATCGCCGGAGGTGGAACAATTGTAGATCCGACCAACGAATCCACCACAGTTTCCAATCTGCCTGTCGGTATAAATACATTTGTATGGACTCTGAACAACGGGCCTTGCTCAACCACTGCGGATACTGTGTCGGTGATAGTGTTTGATCCTGCTGCACCGGCAGCCAATGCAGGTTCTGATGTCAGTTATTGTACGCCAGTAAGTATTCATACGATGGCTGCAAACTTTCCTGCAATTCCCGGAACAGGAACTTGGGCACTGATTAGCGGTACAGGTTCTCTCAGCGATGTCAACTCTGCAACCGCTGTTGTCTCTGGGCTTACGGTGGGTCAGAATATTTTTAGCTGGACTATTTACAATGGCCCTTGTGCAGCACCGACAGTTGATCTTGTTTCCATCTTTATTTATGATCAGAATATGCCATCGGCCAATGCGGGAGCTGATCAGGAATTGTGTGCTCCTGCCAGCACGACGACAATGACCGGCAATAGTCCTGTATTCCCCGGAACTGGACAATGGAGCCTCGTGGCAGGTACCGGCATTATAGCAGACCCTTCGAGTCCTTCTTCTGCTGTATCTGGATTATCAATTGGAACCAATGTTTTTGTATGGTCATTTGATAATGGTCCGTGTCCGGGAGCTATTACAACTGACACGATGGAAGTTCGCATTTATGACCCGAACGCTCCGGCAGCCAATGCCGGAATAGATCAGTTCCTCTGCACTCCTACAAGCAGTACAGCACTTACGGCATTAGTGCCCACTATCCCAGGTGTAGGGACATGGGTGGTTGTAAATGGAACCGGAACGTTTGCCGACATACATGACCCAAGCACCGTAGTTACAAATCTGAGCGTTGGTCAGAATACATTCCAATGGACTGTTTATAATGGACCATGCGCAAATACAAATACTACTGACCTTGTGAGCATATTCCTGTACGATGCAACACAAGCCACATCGAATGCGGGACCTGACCAGCAACTCTGTACCCCCAATACTACAACACAACTTGCTGGAAATAGTATCATATTCCCCGCAACCGGAACCTGGAGTATTGCTCAGGGAAGTGCAACATTTTCTGACATCAATGATCCGAATGCAGTTATTTCTAACGTTGCCCCCGGAGTGAACATCTTCACATGGACTGTAAATAACGGCCCATGCGCGAATAATATCACCACCGATAATGTGACGGTTTCTGTCTATAACAATAACCAGTCTATTGCTGATGCAGGATCAGACCAGGAGTTGTGTTTGCCCACCACAGGCACAACACTTCAGGCGAACCAATTGACAGCAGCAGCAACCGGTATATGGTCTCTGTTGAGTGGCGGCGGTACAATTGCTGACCCTACAAGTGAGTTCACTGCGATTTCCAACTTACCGGTTGGCATCAATGTATTTGTCTGGAGTCTCGATAATGGCCCCTGTGGAATCAGCTCTGATACGGTGTCCGTTGCAGTGTACGATCCAGCCTCTCCACCGGCAAACGCAGGTGAGGACGCTTTTTACTGTACACCGGTGAGTACACACACGATGAGTGGAAGCGTTCCGCTGTATCCTGCAGAAGGAACATGGACACTGATCACAGGTTCTGGAATAATTCAGGATATCCATGATCCTAACAGTCTCATTACAGGACTAACAGTTGGAGAAAATATCTTCATCTGGTCGGTCTATAATGGCCCGTGTGGCCCTGTTACACTCGATGTAATGAGCATCTTCATTTACAATGAAAATACCCCGAATGCAGATGCAGGAGAAGACTTCGAAATATGTCTGCCGCAAAACAGTGTTGATATGATGGCTTCACCTGCTGAATTCCCTGCCATAGGAGTATGGACACTCGTGCAGGGGGGAGGAACAATAAACGACGTGAACAGCCCTAACTCTACTATGGCTAATCTACCTGTTGGAACCAACATATTTATATGGACAGTTGATAATGGGCCTTGCGCTAATGGAATCACCAGTGATACTGTGGAGGTAAGAGTATTTGATCCAGGAATCGCTCTTCCAAATGCAGGCCCCGATCAGAATATATGTACACCGGCAAGCACAACTGTGATGGGAGCCGAACAAGTAAATGATCCGAATTTCGGTACTTGGGAGCTTATTGGAGGTAGTGGGGTGATTGGAAATGTGAACGATCCCGGCACAATCATTTCAGGTCTGGCTGTTGGTGTCAATACGTTCACATGGACTGTTTACAATGGATCCTGCGAAAATTCTCTGATGACTGACACGATGGTGGTCAATGTATTTGATGAAGGGCAATTGCCCGCTGATGCAGGGGCTGATCAGGAACTGTGCTTCCCTCAGACAAGTACACAACTGAGCGCAAATCATGCAATTGTTCCTGCCGAAGGTACTTGGATCGTGATAGAAGGCAGTGGAATTTTTGCCGATATTCATGACGAGAACACAATGGTTTCCGGACTCAGTATAGGTAATAATACATTCCAGTGGACCATTGATAATGGGCCGTGTATGAATGCAGTGACTACTGATCTCGTAACTATTTCCATCTTTGATCCTGAAGCTGTAAATGCACAAGCAGGAGCTGATATGGAAATCTGCACCCCACAGGATTGTGTCCAGATGGGGGCTACGACTCCGGCAGATCCACAAATAGGCACGTGGAGTGTTGTATCTGCCATCAACGGAAACGGGGCAATACCTTTTGGTTCATTTAATGATGTCAACGATCCAAACGCTCAATTATGTGCACTTTCTGTTGGCGTACATACGCTTCAATGGGAACTGTACAATGGACCGTGTCTCAACAATACGACCGATATTGTTATAGTCTCCGTTTTTGATGAAACAGCACCGCCCGCTAATGCAGGTACTGACCAGGAATTGTGTGGCGGGAACAACCAGACACAATTAACTGCAAATACTCCTGTATTCCCTGCTGTTGGAACATGGAACATTTTAAGTGCACCGGGCAATCCGGTGATTGCTGATACCAACGATCCATTGTCTCCGATAACTAATCTTCAGATTGGAATTACAACTCTTACATGGTCAATATATAATGGTCCGTGCAATGAGGCGACCAGCGATACAGTAGTGGTAGTCGTGTTTGACCCACAATCGCCCGATGCGAATGCAGGGCCGGATCAGAATTTCTGCGAAAATTTCCCAGACACCCCTATGGCAGCCAATACTCCGATTTCTCCAGCGGTTGGTACATGGACTACTATCAGCGGAGGCGGTACATTTAGTAACCCGAATGATCCTTCGGCAATGGTGTCGGACATTCCGTTGAATGAGAATATCTATGTATGGACCATATACAATGGTGCTTGTAATAATGGAGTCACTTCTGATACTATCTCTGTGTATGTAAATGATCTCACGGTTGCAGCAGCCAACGCGGGTGATGATGTAGTATTTTGTGGTGCGCCTGACTCGCTCCAGTTGCATGGTAGTGTAACCACAGGACTGGCAACCAGCTTGTGGACCATTATTCAGGGGGGAGGTGATATTCAGAACGTATTAAATAATAATCCATATATGTTTGAAATACCAAATGGTATCAACATTTATGAATATACAGTTGATAATGGTCTTTGCGGCATCAGCAGCGATGAGGTGATCGTTACAATATATGATCCCGAACTCCCCTCCGCAGATGCCGGAACCGGAGATATGATTTGTGAAAACGAATTTACCTCTTTCAACTTGATGGCGAATGCAGTATCACCCCCGGCAATGGGATGGTGGTCTGTGCTGGAAGGCCCGATAGAAATCTCCGACTCTACTGATGCCAAGGCGATTGTTACCAGTCTTGGTCATATCCTGACTGAGCTTGTGAATGTACCAAGTACACTGGTATGGACGATTGATAACGGAACCTGCGGCAGCTCCAGCGATAGTGTAACATATATTTTGGAAGATTGCCTTTCTATCAAAATTCCGGATGCGTTTTCCCCTAATGGTGATGGTGTCAATGATTTCTGGATTATTCCGAATATCACCAACTACCCCCACAATAGCGTGAAAATATTCAACAGATGGGGAGCAGAGGTGTATAGTGCAGCGCCATACAAAAACGAGTGGGATGGAATTTCAATTCATCCGGCAACGCTGGGTGAGGGGCTTCCTGTCTCCACGTACTATTATATACTTGACCTTGGAACGGGAAGTAGCGAAAATTATACAGGATTTGTTTATTTAAAACGATAATCACATGCAGAAGAGCATCATCATCTTAGGTGTTTTTAGCTTACTACTGGTTTTGCGTGTGAGGGCGCAGCAGGAACCTATGTTTTCCCAGTATATGTTCAATACGCTGAGCATTAATCCGGCTTATGCAGGGAGTGCCGACCGGGTGAGCATCACAGCCATCCACCGTTCCCAATGGGTGAAGTTTGAAGGGGCACCTGTAACACAGACAATAACCGCTCACTCACCATTGAGAAAAGAAAGCATCAGTATCGGGGGAACTATCGTCAACGATCAGCACGGGCCGGTAAAGGAAACGGCTATTTTCGGAGATGTGAGTTATCGTATCTTCATGGATAAGTCGAGATTAGCTTTTGGGCTGAAAGCAGGGTTGAATCTTTTCAGCGCAAATCTTCTAGATCTGAATCCGCTGACCCAGGACGACCAGGTATTTCAGTCGAATATTAAAACAAAGACACTGCCGAATTTCGGATTTGGAGCTATGTGGTACAGCCAGCGCTGGTTTGTCGGTGTTTCTACTCCTAAGCTGCTGCAGAATAAATTGATCGCCGGCGATCTCCCTGATTTCAATGGCAACAGAGAAAGAATACACGGCTTTTTGATTGCAGGTTATGTATGGGATGTTTCTCCTTATGTGAAATTCAAACCTACCATATTGTTTAAAGCAGTAAACGGTGCTCCTCCCGGAGTAGATGTTACTGCGAACTTTCTGTTCTACGAAAAACTCTGGATGGGAGCCATGTACAGATGGAATGACTCTGTCGGTCTATTATTCCAGTATGAATTCAACAACAGATTCAAGTTGGGCTATGCTTATGATTATATCATTTCCGACCTGAGCCGTTACACGGCAGGTTCACACGAAGTGATGCTGGGATTGAATCTTGGAAAAGGATACAACGGGGATGTTTCACCACGCTACTTCTAAACTGAAAGAATGAATTGTTTCAAAGAAATACCGGTCGCAGTTATGAGAAAATCGGTCAGTGTAATAATAGCCATTGCTGCAATACTGATGCCCGCGGCTGTCCATGCGCAAAAAGCAAAACTAAAAGTTGCCCAGGGTTATTACAATCAATTTGATTTCAGCAATGCGATGATCATCTATCAGGATGTGCTGTCTTCTCCAAAACATGCGCAGGATACAACTGCACTGAGAATGTTGGCAGATTGTGAGGTTAGAACGGGGCAGTACGCTAAGGCAGAGGGTCACCTCAAAATGCTGATGGACACACCGGCTGTCAAAACGAAAGATTTGCATCAACTTGCCGAAGTACTAAAAATACAGGGGAAGTATGAAGAGGCTGTCGGAATTTACCAGAAAATTCTTTTCAAAGACCCGAACGATCAGGTTGCTGCACGGTATGCTATGGTCCCGGATTTCGCAGTACCTATTATGAAAGATTCAGCATTGTATGTTATTAAAGAGGCAAAGAATATCAACTCATCCGCATCGGATTTTGCCCCCGGTTTTTTTGTACAGGGTAAACTCATCTTTTCCTCTTCCCGCGGAATGGGCATTGGAGCCGCGAGGAGTTACAACTGGAATCAGCAACCCTACCTGAATATTTTTTTAGCTGATATTGCTTCTGATTCTACTCTTAATAATGCGAATGTAATGGGAACGGAGGTCAACTCGAGATATCACGAAGGGACGATCAGTTATTATCCTTCTTCCAATAAAATGTTTTTGACAAGAAATAATTTTGTAAAGGGAAATGTCCGTAAATCAAAAGAAGGCCGCCTCAACCTCGCTATTTATACCACAGAATATTCTAATGGAGTTTGGGGAAAGCTGACCCCTTTTGAATTTAACAACCCGGAATATTCGGTTGGCCACCCAACTTTAACAGCGTCTGGAAATAAAATCTATTTCGCAAGTGATAAACCCGGAGGAACCGGAGGAACAGATATTTATTACTGCGAGAAGCAAGGCGAAAAATGGTCAGAGCCGATAAATGCCGGGCCAGCGATCAATACACAGGGAGATGAATTATTTCCGTTTGCTGTTGGCGACAGCGCGTTGTATTTTTCTTCCAATGGATGGCTGGGGCTTGGTGGATTGGATATGTATTACATCCATTTCACAACTGCAGACTCATCTGCTAAAAATCTTGGGTATCCTGCCAACTCTCGATATGATGATTTTGGTGTGATCGTTTATCCCTCTGAGGATGGGGGATATTTTTGCAGCAATCGCCCAGGAGGGACGGGGGATGATGATATCTATGAGTTCCGTCTGATCCCGCCGGTGGCTGTGGATATTGAGGGTAGAGTAGTAGAAAAAGGAACGCTTAAACCGTTGTCTGATGCAAGGGTTTTTGTGCCTGCGCCCGATGGCTCTGTTGTAGAAGCGAAAACGAATAACAAGGGTGAATATTCGTTGAAGGCTCCTTATAGTAAGGTAATAAGAATTAATGCAGAGAAAAAAGATTATGAAAGCAATGGAATTGATCTGCCGACCAATCCGAGAATCACTTACTACAAGGCAAACGACATTGAGCTGTCGAAAGAGGCGATTGTGGCAAAAGGTCGTGTGATTTACGATGCTGACGGATCCCCTGCACCAGGGGCAATGATCCGGCTTCTTGATGCAAAAGGGATTGTACTCGATTCTACTTTTGCTCAGGCCGACGGATCATATAAACTGCCGCTTCCAGAGTCACAAAAGGTAACAATTGAAGTGACTAAGAATGACTACGTCAAGCTCACTGATGAAGTGGATACCGGAAAGCTTCCCAAGCGTTTTTATGAAAAAGATTTTCGCCTTTTCAAACTCGAAAAGGGGACAGTAGTTCGTCTTGATAATATCTACTATGATTATGGCAAGGCGGATATTCGTCCTGATGCTGCTCTCGAACTCAACAAGCTTGTTCAGATACTGAAAGACAATCCGACGATAAAAATCGAATTGAGTTCTCATACCGACTCGCGCGGTGGTGATGCCTATAACCTAAACCTCTCTGATAAGCGAGCGAAGAGCGCTGTATCTTATATCATCGGTCAAGGTATTCAATCCAATCGGATGGTTGCAAAAGGATATGGTGAAACAAAACTGTTGAACCGTTGTGCGAATGATGTAAAATGTTCTGAAGAGGAACATCAGTTCAACAGAAGAACAGAGTTCAAGATATTAGATATTTGAAGTGCTTTTTGATTCGGTCGTTTTACTTGGGAAAAGAACGGTCTCATAAATTGAGACCGTTTTTCTTTTACGGATGAATCGTTTCTTCTTACAGATTGAAAGCAGAGACTTATCGGCTGGAAGCCGTTTGTGTCATCTCCTGTTTTGCTGCATCCCGTCCGCATACAAGCCATTGCTTGTATTCATCTTTATCTGAAGTGAACCCTGCTGGTTTATTGACTAACTTTTCATCAGGAGTTAAGATGCAGTAAAGTGGCTGAGAGTTCCTGTTAAAGGTTTCAATCTGGAAGGCCGCCCACTTGTCTCCATAGGTTCTTATATTTTTAGTGGCTCCGGTTCTCATCGAAGTATATTTTTCCTGTAATTCTTCGGGGAGTTCTTTTTTATCATCCACATACAGCGATACAACGATAAAGTCGCGGCTCAGTATTTCCAATACATCCGGCTCTATCCATATATGTTCCTCCATTTTGCGGCAATTGACGCAGGCATAGCCGGTGAAGTCAACGAACAACGGCTTGTTTTCTCTTTTCGAACGCTCCAGAGCCAGATCATAGTCGTGTTCGCAATCGAGGTTATGAGGGCAATCTTTCGGATAAACCCACGAATATCCTACAGGTGGAGCTAATCCGCTGAGAAGAGAGAGTGATTTATAGGTATTGTGTTTTTCGTCGTAGCGAAATCCAGAAGCAAGGTATAGGGTAAGTGTGGTTACAATGATACCAAAGCCAATGCGGAATGGGGAAAATTTTTTGATCTTGCTGTCGTGCGGAAACCGGATAATTCCAAAAATGTAGAGCGCAGTAAGCGCAAAAATGGCTATCCACAATCCCATAAAGAGTTCGTATTTCAAAACTCCCCAGTGATCCACAAGATCTGCTTGCGACAGGAATTTCAGCGCGAGGGCGAGTTCAATAAATCCAAGCACCACTTTTACTGAATTGAGCCACCCGCCGGATTTTGGCAATGATTTCAGCATACCGGGGAAAGCGGCAAAGAGAGCAAAGGGGATTCCAAGAGCCAGACCAAATCCACCCATACCGGCAGTCAACTGAATAGCCCCTCCTTTTGAGAGAGAGCCTGCCAAAAGACTTCCAAGTATAGGGCCTGTACATGAAAATGAGACAATAGCGAGCGTTAACGCCATGAAGAATGATCCGATCATTCCTCCCGTATTAGATGCGGAGTCCATTTTATTGGCAAGACTCGCTGGAAGAGTTATCTCGAAGTATCCAAAAAAAGAGATCGCGAAGACGACGAAAATCACGAAGAAAAATACATTCAGCGGCACATTCGTGCTGATATTGTTCAGTATATTTTCATCTATCTGATCAAAGACAAAAAATGGAAGACTCAGCAGTACATAGATTAAAAAAATGAAGAGCCCGTAAACAGATGCTCTTGTGAGGCCCTGCTTTCGTGTCTGACTTCCTTTTGTAAAAAAACTCACAGTTAACGGGATCATTGGAAAAACACAGGGAGTAAGAAGAGCGAATAAACCACCTAAAAATCCCAACACAAAAAGTTGCCAGAGACTTGAATTTTTTTCGGGTTCTCCAGACACCAGGCCGCAATCGGTTACCAATGGCGCATCAGTATTAACCGTAGGCAGGAAATAACGGAAGCCACTCTTTACCTCCAGTGTGTTCGATTCAGTTTCCGGGTCAAACGGGCTTACAAGACCTGAGGGAAGATGGATGCGATAGTGCAGCGTCTTATCGGGAAGGCAGCCGTGCTCTTCATGGCACACCATGAATGTAACAGAAGCCTCCAGTGTAACCGGTTCTTCTTTTACTCTCAGCTTTTGAGTGAAATTAGCAACACCTTCATAATAATTCAATGTCATCATGAAGTTGGGATCATAACTTTTCAGTGGATTTCCTTCCTTTACAGTGCCGTTCAATTCTATTTTTTCGTTTGGCCGAAATTGAAATACAGTAGGAATAGGCCCGTCATTTCTTTCAAGGTGTTGTGAATAGATATGCCACCCCTTTTCAATCGTGGAAATAAAAATGACAGAATATTCTCCGGAGGAGTTTTTTTCTGTCTTTATACTCCATTGTACCGGATCAAAAATTCCCGATGAGCCATCATTCATTTCAGGGCTTTCGGCAATTTCGGAAGGAGCGTTTCCCTCAGCTTGTTTTTTTACTTCGACTTCGAACTCCAGCGGGCTGGGAAACGTACACTTGGAGTCATCGCATGCCATCCACTCAATTGATCCGCTCACTTTAAAAGAATTTTCAGATAGAATTTTTATCTTCTGTCTGAATGTAGCTTTCTTTTCGAAATAGTTCAGATCCACTCCAAAACTTTGATCGTAGCTGGTGATAAATTTTCCCTCCTGTGTTTTTCCCAGCAGGCTGAAATCGTTTGATTTATTCAGGGTCAGGATTGTCGGCATCGGCCCGATGACGCTGGGATCAGATGTTGCATTCAGAGCACAGATATGCCACTTGTCTTCAATAGAAGCCGTAGCAACAATCTCAGCCTCATTATTTTCCAGTAAATTGACTGAAAAAACCCATTTTACGGGGTCTTCAAGTTGTCCATAAGTATGGGAAAGGATTCCTGAAAATAACAGGGTAAGGAAGATAAGAACTGCGACTCTCATTATAAATTCGTCAATCTAAAAATGTGGTGCTAATGTAGCAATGGAAGATCAAAGAGAGATTGCCTAATTTGATATTACTTGGATTTTCAGTGGAATAGCCGCTCAACATAGCTGCGCGACCCAAACCCGCTGTGTTTCAGGCCCCACTTTGAAATCGTCTGAAATTCTATATCCTGCTACCCAGCATATAGCATCTCCTGAGAGTAGCACAAATACCTTGTCTTTGTCTCTCGCAGTTACTTTTTGCTGCACGAGGAAATCACTCACTTTTTGCGATCCTTTCATGCCTAATGGTTTGAATCGGTCTCCTTTTTTCCATTTCCGCAGTCGAAGCGGAAAATCCAGAAGATCAATGTCTAATTGCGCGATAGTGTTTTCTTTCAGCAAAGTAAACTTCTTTCTCTTTTCGATTTGAATTGCCAGCCTTACGGGGATTTGCAGGTTTTCCTGCTCACGGGCGATTGTAACCTCTTCGTCTGCTGTGGGCGCAGATATCGGGGATACCAGCAAAGTATTCCTATTGCGCAATACTTCATGCGAAGAAGAAAAGATATGTTTTCCACTTTGCGAGAAAAGCAGTTCAAGCACTTCTTCTACTTGTGCAAAGGAAAATTGACAATTTTTAAGAATTTCCCAAAGAAGGAGATGCTTGTATTCATAGTCAGAAAGCCATTGGGTAGAAAGAACCTGGCTATCCCCTTCCTGACGAATATTTTTCCGAATATCCTGTCCAATTTTTTCCTGAATGATCTGAGACGCTTCATGGTAAGCCGGGCCAATATGTCGAAGGGTTTCTCTGAGCCCCGGGTTGATGGATTCGAGCTGAGGCAATATCCTTAGGCGTATTTTATTTCTGGTATAAGCAACCGAACGATTGCTCGAGTCTTCCCTCCATCCTATCTTCATCTTTCTGGCAAAGGAGAGGATTTCATCGCGGCTGAAATTGAGTAGTGGGCGAATGATCTTTCCCTCACGGGGAGCCATTCCCGCCAGCCCTGAGGGGCCACTGCCTCTGAGAAAATGAAAGAGGATTGTTTCTGCCTGGTCATCGCCGTGATGCCCAGTTACAATATAACGAGCTCCAGATGATACCCGTAGTTCTTCCAGCCAGTTGTACCTGAGTTCCCGAGCCACCTCCTGTGTTCCCTTTTTTCTTTCTTTCTTTCTTTCAAGAGTATTGAATTTTTTTAGGTGAAAAGGAATCTTATGTTTTTTCGAATAAGATTGAAGAAAGAGCTGATCATCATCTGACTCAGCACCGCGCAACTGGAAATTGATATGTGCTATTTCAAATAAAAAACCTCCGGCACGCAACAATTCACAGATAACCATACTGTCCACTCCTCCGCTGGCTGCGACAATGAATTTGTCGTTTGCCCCTGCAATGCGCAACAGAGCCTTTTCGAAGGAAGAGAGGTGGAGAGGCATATTGCAAAATTACCGAATCGCACGAAACAATGCCTCTGCTTTCAGCAGGCATTCTTCGTATTCTTTATACGGGTCTGACCGGTCGGTGATCGCGCTTCCCACGCTGCACGATATATAGGGTTGTGATGCATCATATAGTATGGATCTGATGACAACATTGAAGTCAAAATTTCCCTGTGGGTCAATGTAGCCGGCACATCCCGAATACCAACCTCTTGCCGTGGGTTCGTGTTCGGAGATCAGTTGCATGGCTCTGATTTTGGGTGCTCCCGTCATGGAACCCATTGGAAAAGTATCTTTCAGTAGTTGCACAAAAGAAATATCCTCCGGTATATCTGCGGAAATCGTGCTGATAAGGTGGTGGACTGTGCGAAAACTTTTTATCTCGAAAAGACGATCTACCGCAACCGATCCTTTGAGCGCATGTTTTGAAAGATCATTTCTCACTATATCCACTATCATCACATTTTCACTGCGTTCTTTTTTGCTGTTAAGAAGTTCCTTTAGTAACGCTTCATCTTCTGCCTCTGATCTTCCTCTCCGGATTGTTCCTTTGATGGGTTGGGAAATTACTTTTTGCCCTTTGCGCTGAAGGAATCTTTCTGGTGAAGCACAGAGAAGATATTTGTCATCCATCTGGAAATAACAGGCGTGTGGAGCCTCTGTGAGATCGTACAACCGTTGAAATACAGAATAGGGGTCATTTATTTTTTTTTCTAAAAAAAATTCCTGACAATAATTGACTTCATAAATATTCCCTAATTGAATATTGCGAAGGAGGTTGCCGGTATGCTGCAAATAAATTTCGCGGGAAATGCGCGGATGAAGAACCATTTCATCGCGGCAGCTATTCGACGGTTGCTCCTTTATAGAAAGAAGCCGCAGGATTTCTCCTTCCGAGAGCGTTGAATGATTGAAAATGAT
>JADLBA010000136.1 GCA_020848015.1 Crocinitomicaceae bacterium
CAGGCACAGCCCAACGGAAACAGTATTCAGGCGGAGATTGAAAAGTCGCTCAGGCGATTGCTCCGTCAAGAAAAAGTAGTAACACAGGGATGCGGAAGGACTGACTCAGGAGTACATGCGCGCAATTTTTATCTGCATTTCAATGCAAAGCAACCCATTGAGGAAAGGGAGAAAATACTTTTCCGGTTAAATCAAATGTTGCCGTGGGATCTTGCGGTGCATGGAATTTATAAAATGCACGATAAAGCTCACGCACGGTTCGATGCGATAGAAAGATCTTATGAATACCACATACACGAGAAAAGAGACCCATTTATTCATTCATATTCTGCTTATTATCCCTTTCCTCTCAATGTGGAGAAAATGAATGAAGCAGCGCAATTATTAGTAATGAAAGGAGATTTTGCGAGTTTTTGCAAAACGGGTGGAGGGCAAAAAACAACATTGTGCGATGTGAGAAGAGCAGAGTGGGAATCAGAAATAAATCGCCTAGTGTTTCACATCACCGCAGACCGTTTTTTGAGAAATATGGTGCGTGCAATTGTCGGAACACTGATCAAAGTTGGACGGGAAAAAATGACGGTCGAAGAATTCAAAGAAGTAATTGCAGGAAAAAAAAGAGTGATGGCAGGCGACAGTGCGCGTGCCAGTGGATTACATCTCACAGAGATCAGATATCCATACCACGAGGAATTGTTGGGAGGAGCGAATTTCACCATTACTAAACTCTGAATGCGTAAATAATAACCGGACGATGAGTTCTGTCGGAAAAGCATTTGACTGGAATATTTTTAAAAGGCTCTATGGTAAAAGCAGGCCATATAAAAAGTCTTTTATTTTCACTGCGTTCTTAGTTTTTGTACTCGCACTGCTCAGTCCTGTCAGGCCAGAACAAATGCGACGGATTATTGATGTGGAACTCCCGGCAGGAAACTATGAGGGCATTGTTCATATCACTGTTTTCTTTATTTCCCTTCTTGCGGTGGAAGCCGTAATACAGTATTTCCAGTCCTTTCTTGCCAACAGGATTGCGCTGGGAATAACCACCCGACTCCGCACGGAGTTGTACAGCCATCTGCTGAAATTCCGCCTCCGTTACTATGACAGAACACCGGTAGGTCAGCTCGTAACACGCCATATCTCGGACATTGACGGGATTGCAGAAGTTTTTTCGGTAGGAATGCTCGACATTATTCGCGATCTGTTAAAACTGATCGTAATCGTTTGCTCTAGGTTTTTTATGGACTGGAAAATGACATTAGTGATCCTGTTACCAGTGCCTGTATTGATTTACTCAACACGCATTTTTCAAATGGCAGTAAAAAAATCTTTCAACGATGTGCGCAATGAGGTGTCGAGGATCAGCGTTTTTATTCAGGAACACGTTACCGGAATGAATATCGTTCAGATTTTTAACCGCGAAAAGCAGGAGAAGAAAAAATTTGAGACGATCAACAGAGAGCATCGCGATGCCCACATCCGGGGTATCTGGGCCTATTCAGTTTTTTTTCCCGTAGTAGAATTGTTGGCGGCGGCATCCGTTTCACTGATGTTATGGTGGGGGCTGAAAGACATTCTCTCAGGCCACACTACACCGGGCACCCTTCTGTTGTTTTCTACATTCATTTCGATGATGTTCAGGCCGATCAGACAAATGGCAGATAACTTCAACGTTCTCCAGATGGGGGTGGTCAATGCCGAACGTGTATTTAAGATACTCGATCGCGATGGAGCACAAAGCGATGAGGGAAAGTTGCCGGCAGGAACATTGCAAGGAGCGATTTCATTTCGCAATGTTTCGTTTGGTTACTCGGAAAATATCCACGTATTAAAAGGCATCAATCTCGAAATTCATCCGGGCGAGATGCTGGCATTCGTCGGAGCAACTGGCGCTGGGAAGTCAAGTATCGCGAACCTGCTGAACAGATTTTATGATTTTCAGAAAGGAGAGTTGCTGATTGATGGCCACTCCATCCAATCCTACAAGTTAAGCGAGCTGAGGAAAAATGTTGGCTTAGTACTGCAGGATGTTTTTCTCTTCAGCGATACGATCTACAACAATATTGCACTGCACAATCCTTCCGTTACACGTGAAATGGTTGTTGAGGTTTCAAAACTGATTGGTACCCATGAATTTATTTCAAAGCTGCCCGGCAATTATGACTTCAATGTGAGAGAGCGGGGAGGTATGCTGAGTGTAGGGCAAAGACAACTGTTGTCCTTTGTAAGAGCTTATATCAGTAATCCGAGAATTCTTGTGCTGGATGAAGCTACATCAAGTGTTGATACAGAATCGGAACAATTGATCCGGAAAGCTACCGAGCAACTCACGAAAGACAGAACGAGCATCGTGATCGCACATCGCCTTTCAACCATTCAAAAAGCCGATAGGATCGTAGTGCTCGAAAAAGGTGAAATAGCCGAAGAGGGAACACACCATGAGCTTCTGGAGAAAAACGGACATTACAGGCGGCTCTTTGATCTTCAGTTTGACGAGGCGGTATAGGCTCAAAACTCAGGGAAAAAAAAACAGCCCGTCGAGGCTGTTTTAAATTTATAACCACCAAAGATCAACTGTACTTTGGCTTGCCTTTGTTTTCTCTTTTTTCCTGTTTTTTCTCTTTGGCAGATTTAACAGGCTCTTTTTTTACGCTTTTTTTAGCATCGTGACTCTTTGCCATAATCGTAAGTATTTAATTGTAAAACTGTTTGTGACTTTTCCATCGTGGAAAGTTTTCACCTACAAAAATAAGAAAACCGGTATGAATTTCTTATCCGGATAAAAATTGCGGGATAAAATAGGATAATGATCGGGTTTGCCCCGAATTTCAGGTGTTTAATCAGATTGGTACCAAAATTATTTGCTGTCATTCCCGGCCTTTCCAAATGAAAACAGCAGGTTTTCTATGACAACTAATTTCAATTGTAGCCTGTCGGGGGCAAGCCTTGTGGAAAGGTCGCGAATGCAACTAAATCAGTGAGAAAGAGGAATGCTTCTGTATTTGAATTCATTTTGATGGTATGAACTATCAAAGCCCATTGGTGAAATCTTTCATTGATGGACTACTACACCTGTCCAAAACGTTTGATTTTTGAAAATAGACTCCTTAATTGACGCGGTTTTTCGGGTCAAAAAGTAGGTTTTACAACATCCCCCCCCTTCTATTTCAGAAGAGAGTCAATTGTAAATCCAATTTATCTATTTCATCGTCATCCAGAAATGGTTTATCTAAC
>JADLBA010000137.1 GCA_020848015.1 Crocinitomicaceae bacterium
AGCCAGATATTTTAATTCTGAGAGTCAAAGCCAAATGCTAAATAACTTTTAAAGATCAATAGAAGCTCCTAAGCACCAATCCTTGAATACTCTAAATTTGTGCAGTGAACTGATGGGAACATTGACTTTCCTCTCCCAGTGGGTTTATCTGCGAAAGAAATACTGTAAATACATTATACATAGATTTAATGATTCAGCAAAATCCTTTATTCAAACGATGAGAATAGATATTCTGACAATACTTCCACGACTCCTCGATGGGCCTTTTGCTGACTCAATTCTCGAAAGAGCGCAGCAAAAAAATCTGTGTGAAATTCACCTTCACAATATAAGGGATCATTCAACGGACAAACACAAAAGTGTGGATGATTACCAGTTTGGTGGAGGAGCAGGAATGGTGATGATGGTGCAGCCTATTGCGGATTGTATTGATTCATTAAAGAAGGAAAGAACTTATGATGAAATCATTTTTTTAACTCCAGACGGTGAACGTTTAGAACAGCGCCGATGCAATGAATTTTCCTTATTGAAAAACATCATCCTTCTCTGTGGACATTATAAAGGAGTGGATCAGAGAGTCCGGGAACATTATATAACAAAGGAAATCTCCATCGGGGATTATGTATTGAGTGGAGGAGAAATTGCCGCTGCTGTACTGGTGGATAGCGTTGTACGACTTATTCCGGGTGTTATCAACGACGAGACCAGCGCACTCACCGATTCGTTTCAGGATAATCTGCTCGCGCCGCCGGTATATACACGACCGGCAGAATACAATGGCTGGAAGGTACCTGAAATTCTTACTTCGGGAAATTTTAAACTTATTGAGGACTGGAGAATGGAGCAAGCCTATCGTAAAACAAAAGAACGCCGACCCGACTTGTTGAATCAATAAAAAAAATATATATTACATTTGATGAGCATTCATCGCGATACTCCGCTGGCAGAGCGGATGCGCCCGGTTTCACTCGATGATTACATCGGTCAGAATCATATTGTGGGGACAAATGCAGTGCTTCGAAAGGCCATTGTCTCAGGAGCCATACCTTCTATGATTCTTTGGGGCCCACCCGGCGTTGGGAAGACCACATTGGCAACGATTATTTCCCATCAACTGAAGCGCCCTTTCTTTTCTCTTAGTGCCATCAATAGTGGAGTAAAAGAGGTGCGTGAAGTGATTGAAGCTGCCGGTAAAGGAGGAATGTTCAGCAGGAATGCTGTATTGTTTATTGATGAGATACACCGATTCAGCAAGTCGCAACAGGATTCGCTGCTTGGTGCGGTGGAAAAAGGTATCGTTACGCTCATTGGTGCCACCACAGAAAATCCGTCCTTTGAGGTAATATCTGCTTTGCTCTCAAGATGCCAGGTTTATGTGCTGAAACCCTTGGAAGAGAAGGATCTTACAGACCTGGTGGACAGGGCTATTTCGGAAGATAAAGTATTGCAATCCCGTGAAATTTCTGTCAAAGAATACGAAGCTCTCCTGCGGCTGAGTGGAGGAGATGCAAGAAAACTACTGAATGTACTTGAACTCGTTGTGGAAAGTATCGAAGACAATCCGGTGGAGATAACGAATGAAAATGTACTGAATATTGTTCAGCAGAATATGGCTATGTACGATAAGAGCGGAGAGATGCATTACGACATCATTTCTGCTTTTATAAAGAGTATTCGGGGAAGTGATCCGAATGCTGCTGTTTATTATCTCGCGAGAATGGTGGAAGGGGGAGAGGATCCGAAATTCATTGCCCGGCGGATGTTGATACTTGCGGCGGAGGATATCGGTCTGGCTAATCCAAATGCTCTGCTGATAGCAGATGCCACTTTTCGGGCAGTAGAAAATATTGGCTGGCCTGAAAGCCGCATCATACTCAGTGAATGTGCGATCTACTTGGCCACTTCACCTAAGAGTAACAGTGCATATTCCGCTATTGATGCAGCGATCGCTGAGGTGAAGGCTAAGGGCGATCTGCCGGTGCCCCTTCATCTCCGAAATGCCCCGACACGACTGATGAAGGAAATAGGATATGGAAAAGAGTATGCCTATGCGCATGCTTACGAAGGGAATTTTGTTCAACAGGAGTTTTTGCCGGAAAAGATCAGTGGTACGGTATTTTATGAACCTGGAAATAATAGCAAGGAAAACAGTATTAGGGAATGGCTTAAGAAAATATGGAACCTAAGGTATAAGTGGTAATTTGGTCAGGGGGAGCATTCCTATAATTATTTTCTATCCGATCGAACGGTCATTTTATAGATTGTCTAAGACCCCGATTAGTTGCAGAGAATTCGCAAAACAGTTTAGGCTGATTTCAATTTTCGAATGATTTTTTTTCAGGAATTGGAACAAAAATGATTTTTAAAAGAACCAGAAGAAACCAAAGGTGCTTCCGGATCATTTTCGTTCATCGGATTATTCCTGAGGCGTTGATCTCTGGCATTGCCCGTTTCCGCCTCGCCCGATAAGGAAAAAATAATCTGTTTTATCGTTTGCTTCTTTTGATGTTGATTCATTCGATTTTTGATGAGGATATGTGTCTCGACAGAACCCAAACGGGACTGAAAGTGTAATTGTTATTTTTGTATGTTGCGACGAGCATTCAAAACGTGAATAACTCTGTTGATATGTGCGAATATTCATTCGGTTTACTTTTAGAAGGCAGGTTTACTTTTGGAAAGCAGCAATTGTAATTAAATTTAAATCTTTTTTCCATGCTGACGATTTTTGGACGCAAGAAACTTACTTCTGAAAGGACCGCACATATTTTTACCCATCGCCTTATTGAAACGGTTGAGCAGGGTTTTGCCGAAGTGGCAGGGTTCATCAACGACAGCCCTGAGTTTGTGTTGCCTCCTAATATTAATCCTGATGATTACGGTAAATTTCTGATGATTGTTATCGCAGGAAACTATTCATTCATTCCACAGCATTTTACAGAAGGAGAAGACAAGGAGATCATTTTTGAGTGCAACCAGAAGCTGGCTCCGGTTTTTGACCTTGATCTGACCTCTTTTATTGATCATATCAAGGAATACAAGGATACCATGAACAAGGTCAATACGCCCTCGAAGAATATGTTGTACGCAATGTCAAAAGCAGTATTCTTCAAGTATGATCTCAATGACTATCAGGAGGAATATTTCCGCCAGATGAAAACTCCTAATCCGATCTTCCTGAAAAATATCGACGAGGTAATGCGTCATTTCCTTTGGGATTGGGAAGTATTCAATGAAAAGTATAAAGTGATTTCACAGGCCACAGTCTGATAAAAGTTACAAGCAACGATCTTGAAAAAAGCCGCCGGACAGAGGGCTTTTTATGTTCTTAAAATCAATTATGCCTTTCCCTTCTCAGGAAATTAGTGAGCACGTATCTGTGGATCGTATCCAACGATATACAGAGGAACTCGTTGATGGTATTGTCTATTTTTTACCCAAACTGGCTTTTGCACTCCTGACCCTCGTGGCAGGACTGTGGATCATCCGACGTATTGCTGTAGTCACAGTCAGAGGGCTTCAAAAGAAAGACATTGAACCTTCCCTTCGCTCATTTATACAAAGCCTGCTGAAAATAAGTCTGAAGGTGTTGTTGATTGTCATGGTGGCAGGAATGCTCGGTATTCAGACAACATCGTTCGTGGCACTGCTTGGTGCTGCCGGACTTGCAGTTGGACTGGCACTTCAGGGTTCACTGGCCAATTTTGCCGGCGGAGTTTTGATACTCCTTTTTAAACCATATAAAGTGGATGATGATATTGAGGTTGGGGGACAGTTGGGACAAGTAAGCGAAATACAGATTTTTAATACCATATTGGTGACTCGTGATGGAAAAACCGTCATTTTACCCAATGGATCGGTTTCCAACCAGACCATCATCAATCATTCCCGTTACGGTTCACTGAGAGTGAGTATTCAACTGCAGTTCCCGGCAAGTGCAGATATTGAGATGATACGCAAAGTGATTCTTGAAAATATAGGCGACGACCTGCGAGTCTTAAAGCAACCGGCACCGTTGGTTATTGTGACAGAAATAGGTGCTGGAAATATAAAAACCCAGGTGAGGTTTTTCGCTCAGCCTAAGTTAGCCGATGAAGTAAAAGCGGATATACAGGAAAGAATTATTGGGCTGCTTGCCTCTCACAACGTGGCGTTGGGTAACGATTCCGAACGAATTATCATCAACCGCTAGGCTCAGTCTCTGTTGTCGCGCTCCATTTCGCGGCGAAGGTCTTTCTGTTTTACATCCTCTCTTTTATCGCGAAAGTTTTTTCCCCGTGCAGTCGCGATTTTTATCTTGACCCACCCTTTTTCACTGATGTACAACAATACCGGAACAATGGTGACTCCAGTATCTTTTACTCTCCTGCTGATTTTGTTCAACTCTGTTCGTCCGAGCAGTAGCTTCCTCTCGCGTCGCTCCGAATGGCCGGAATAACCGGCATTTTCATAGGGAGAAATATTCATGTTGATGATAAAAAGCTCGCCATTCTTCATCTTGCAATATGCCTCAGCAATATTGGCTTTGCCTGCCCTGATGCTTTTGATCTCCGATCCGGTTAATACGATTCCGGCCACGAACTCATCCATCAGGAAGTACTGGAATTCAGCCTTTTTATTTTTGATTTCAACAGCCATTGTACGTGTGCTGAATTGTCAGCATTAGGGTGCGCAAAAGTAATCTTGTATTGCTATTGTATTTCCAAACTTTTTTGCACCTTTTCAGCGCCTTCTTGCGTAATAGGCAAAATGTACTTACGACACACTGATCAATGACTGCGCGGCTTACTCCACGGCAACGTTTGAGGAGGATACGTTACTTCTTCCCCATCCAACTGCTCGTGCTGCATATCAAGAAAGATCCGCTGCTGTTGTTTTTATGGTTCCTGCTTTTCGGATTTACGACAAATCTCCTCGCATCTGGTTTTGGTGTCCCACAACAGTTCCTGATCCCCGAATATAATGGCAAGACAGGTTTTGTCTCTTTTGGGATCGTGGGCTTTGCCCTTGGAGGTTTTATTACTGCTTTCAATCTGTACTCCTATATCATGCACGGGTACCGCTTTCCTTTTATTGCAACCCTTAGCAAACCATTTCAAAAATTTTCGCTGAACAACTTCCTGATACCGGCTTTTTTTATCATTGCTTATTCGTCGTTCAGTATTAAATTCCAGATTGAAAGAGAATTTATTTCATTATGGAGCGCGCTGCTGAATATTTTTTCTTTTCTGTTTGGGGTGGGCATATTCCAGAGCGTTTCTTATTTCTATTTTCTCTATACAAATAAGGATGCCAGTGCTTATGGGAAGGGGAAAAATAAGAAGATTGTTGAGGAAATTCCCGTTGACTCACCGTTTCAGAATCCGCTGAAGTGGTGGACAACACGAAGAAGGGTGGCGAGATGGCATGTGGAAACATACATTTTCTCCTTTTCAAAGATTCACCTCGCACGCGACAGCAAACACTACGATAAAAAGATACTTGAACGGGTATTTTCCCAAAACCATATCAATGCCGCCTGGTTTGAGTTGGTGCTTATTATTTCCTTCCTGGTCATTGGTACATTCAGGGAGAATCCTTTTTTTCTGATCCCCGCTGCCGCGAGTGCTCTTCTCTTTTTTACCATGCTGTTGATGTTTGTCAGTGCCCTGCATTCGTGGGTAAAGGGGTGGAACCTGGCAATTGTCACCATTTTTTTGGTGCTTCTGAATTTTTTCTATTCAGACCTGAAAATCATTCGCCTCGAAAACCGCGCCTACGGCTTAAACTACGAAAACACGCAGGCCGAATATGTTCCGGCAATACTCTCCGCCGATTCGAATATGGTAAAAGGGGACGTAAAGCTTACGCTGAATGTACTCGACAACTGGCGAAAAAAGCTGAATACCGAGGCGTTGCGAGGTGGGCGAAAACCCAAGTTGGTTATCATAGCCACTAGTGGCGGCGGGTCGCGGGCTGCGTTTTGGACGATGAAAAGCCTTGCTACCGCAGACAGTCTCTGTGGCGGACGGCTTATGAATCACACCTCACTGATCACAGGAGCATCGGGTGGAATGATTGGTGCGGCCTATTTGCGCGAATTGTTTCTGAGGCAGGTACAGGGGGGGACTGAAAGTATTTACGATACTACCTGCGCTGAAAATATTGCTCGAGACCTTCTGAATCCAATCATTCTCTCAATGACAGTGAATGACTGGTTTATCCGTTACCAGAAATTGCGCGATGGGAACTATTATTATACCAAGGACAGAGGATGGGCGTTTGAAAAACAATTAGGAGAAAACACCGACTATGTCTTTGACAAACGTCTGTCCGACTACCGGAGGGCGGAGGAAGAGGCCTTGATACCAATGATGGTACTTAGCCCAACGATTATCAATGATGGCAGAAGATTGCTGATTTCATCTTTGCCGGTCAGCTACCTCACTCAAACACACCAGATCAACGGAGACCCGAATCCACTTCCCGAAGACATTGAGTTCAGCCGTTTGTTCGCAAAACAGGATGCAGAACATCTTCGCTTTATTACTGCACTCCGGATGAATGCCACTTTCCCTTACGTTCTTCCAATGGCGACATTGCCAAGCAATCCGCCGATCGAAGTAATGGATGCCGGTATCAGAGATAATTTTGGACTGAAGACAACAATGAAATTTCTTTATACTTTCAGGAATTGGATCAATACAAATACAAGCGGCGTGGTGATTGTGCAGGTGCGTGATCTTCCTAAAGGTGTGGACCTGAGTAACAAGAAGCCTTCCCTCTTTGGGCGGTTCGCCGCACCGCTGGGAAGTATTTATGGCAATATGACTAAGACGCAGGACTATAGCAACGAAGAAATGCTCCGCTATCTGAAGGCTTCCTTTGATCAAAACATCGAACTCATCACATTTCAACTGCACCAAGACCGCAAGACGCATATCAGCCTGAGCTGGCACTTGACACAATGGGAGCGTAAGCAGATCAGGGAAGCTACGAAGGATCCCTTTTTCATCGAGGAGGTGGGGCGTTTGAAGAATCTTCTCGAATCGCCGTAATATTTTTCTTCTCTGCAGATATATACTGAGCGGGAAAGGGGAATACCTTTGGGATATAAAAAAGAATCACCCCGAACGTTCGTTCGGATGTAGCTGATATTGACTCGGATTAATGCGAGTAATGTAAACGAATTTTTCAATCATAAGCACTGCTATTTTCTTTGGCATTATCTGAATTTAAAGTGTTCGCAAGAGTGCAGGGAAGAAAGGGAAGCAAATGTCCTCACCTTTAGTAATACTCTATTTTCTTGATTTATTGTCAGTAATCAGTTACCGGCAGCACCCTTCTCGGATCAGCGTTTCGATGCTCAATGACAATTCACACATTACTGTTTGAAATTCAGAAGACAGCAACTGCTTGCGGATTGCAATACGCTTCATTTTTGACAAACGCTGTTGCAATGAACCAAGCCTTTTAGCCATGATGAAACTCGCTCTTTTTTCAATCAATATTATCGGTTTGCTTCTTGTGAATTTATTCTCTGATAATGAAATCATGGTGGAGAATAATACCCCGGATATGTTAGCTCCAGGAGAAAAAAAGGAAGTGAGAATATCCATCAATAAAAGTGAAGTGCAAGGTTTTGCAAAGCTTGAACTTGTTTTACCGGAAGGTCTGAAAGTCATGGCGGGAGAGACACAGGGCGCATCCTTTACTTTTAGCGATCACAAAGCTCGTTTTGTATGGATGACACTTCCTTCTGAGAAGTCGTTTACTATTACTTATACGTTAGAGAGCAGTGAAACCGCAGAGGGAATGTATTCTATCAATGGAGTATTTGCCTATATAGACCAAAGTAAAAGAGTAGATTTTGCCATTCCGGTCAGAAAGGTGACAATCAATAAAAATACTCCTTCACAGCAGATAACGCAATCGGAAGCGATAGCCGCCAAGAGTACTGATGCGGCTAATAATCCATCAATGATTGCCTCTTCAACAGAGGCTCCGGCAGCAACCAATGTGGAGAAGAGAACAAATGACCCAGCGAATTTGATTCCCGCATCAGTATTACCGGCAACTATAACTCCAAGTGCTGCTACCATAGAGGACATTATCTGCTCGAGAACCATTACAAAGATTTCCGACACGGATTTCAGGGTTGATCTCACCATCTCCGGAAATTCGATTAAAGGGTTTGCGAAAATTTTAGAAACACTTCCTCCGAATTGTAAGGCTGAAAAAATGGTGGATGCAGGCGCGGTAGTGACTCAGGAAAAGAATTCTATCAAGTTTGTGTGGTTTGAAATTCCAGCCACTCCAACCGTAGTAGTTTCATACAGGCTGCTTTGCCTGAATGCATTTTCATCTGATCCGCAGATCATTGGTAAGTTGAGCTTTGTTGAGAATAATAACCCGCGGGAAATACCTGTTATTTTCGTGGGGCGTGGAAATTCGGATGTAGCTCTGGAGACCTCGAAACCTGAAACAGTTGCTTCCTCTTCGCCAGAAGCACCCAAAACTCCTGTTTCGGAAGAGGTGAAAACAGAAGCAGAAAACGAAAATACAGCGCAGAATGAAAAACCTAAGGTTACTCCAAAGGAAGAGACTCCATTGGTAAAATCACCGAAAACACCAGTTTCAACAGTGCCTTCAGTAGAAACGGGAATAACCTATAAAGTACAGATACTTGCCGCACACCGCGTTGTTAATAAAACTTATTTTTCTAATAAGTACTCCTTCTCGGAAGAGATTAATATTGAAAACCACGAAGGATGGGTGAAATACACCACCGGAAAGTTTGGTGAATACAAAAAGGCGCGCAACGAGCGCGAACGTTTAAAAACAGATTATGAGACCCTGCCAGGTCCGTTTGTGACTGCGTATAACGATGGAGAAAGGATCACAGTTCAGGAAGCATTGCTGATTAGTAAGCAGCAATGGATGCAATAGAATAAACGCTTGCTACTTGTCAGAATGCAACGGTGTTCTCGGTAGTAATTTTGGTTAATTAATATAGAATTTGTTTAGGTAATTTAGTCTGAAAATCCCTTGGTAACGACCGGGGGATTTTCTCTTTTGAAATGTATTATCTCTGAATATTTGTGAATGGATTTTATCTTTGAATTATGAGTTGGGCGATTTCAATTAAAGGATTTGTCTCCTACCTGCGGCTTGAAAAATCGCTGTCGTCTAATTCTGTTGAAGCCTATCAACGCGACGTTGAAAAGTTCATGCAATTTGCTTTAAGCACCGATCCCCCCCTCACTCCCTCAGATATTACTATTGCAGAAGTAAAGCGTTTTCTCGAATGGATTACAGAAATGGGACTGTCTCCCGTTACTCAGGCACGAATCATTTCAGGTCTGAAAGCCTTTTATCGTTTCCTTTTTATAGAAAAGGAAATCATAACTGATCCGATGGAGTTCATAGAAACTCCGCGAATCGGAAGAAAACTGCCTGATATACTGAGTGTAGAAGAGATGGATCGGCTACTATCAGCCATTGACCTGAGTACAAAGGAGGGAGAGCGCAACAGGGCGTTGCTGGAGCTATTGTATAGCTGTGGTTTGCGTGTTTCCGAACTGACAGATGTGAAGATTTCCTGCCTTTATTTTGATGAGGGATTCCTTCGTGTGATTGGTAAAGGAAATAAGGAGCGGCTTGTTCCTGTGGGAAGCGTTGCCTTAAAGCACATTCATCTCTATCTTACCGGATCACGCCGGCATATTCCGGTACAACAGGGTCAGGAAGATTTTATTTTTCTGAACCGTCGTGGGGAAAAATTATCCCGGATGATGGTGTTTACCATTATTCGCAACCTGATGATCGAAACAGGTATAAAAAAACAGATCAGCCCTCATACTTTCCGACATTCTTTTGCCACTCATCTTGTTGAGGCAGGAGCAGACCTGAGAGCGGTACAGGAAATGCTCGGTCATTCGAGCATTACAACTACTGAAATTTACACTCATCTCGACCGGCATCGGCTCAAAGAAGAAATAGTAACTTTCCATCCACGGTACAAAACAAATCCGACTGCACTGAACGGGCATTGATTGAATGATTGTAATATCGCACCCATTAAATGAATGATATAACAAGTTGATGAATGATATGACAAGGTTTATGAAAAATACTTTTATCTTTTCCTTTTTGTTGACGGCTTTAATGGGTAGTGCTCAGGCCGATATCCGTATTATGAGCTACAACCTTCTCAATTTTCCTACCGGCAATATTCCTGGAAGAGTGGATACACTGAAAAAAATTGTGGACTATGTCCGCCCCTCCCTGCTGATGATACAGGAGTTGAGAACTGAAGACGGCCTTATTGCAGCGACAGATATGATAGACAACTTGGGCTATGGTTCCTTTGCCTGTAGTCAATTTGTACCCCAGGGAACCTCTATGGGAGAATACAATCTCCAGCAGGCTATCATTTTTGATCAGCGTGTTTTCAGATTAAAAAGCCAACATGAGATTGTGACCGAATTGCGCGATGTGAATGAATTTGTACTCTACGTCAACGATAATCAACTGGAAACAGGTGGCGACACAACTTTTTTTCATGTTTTTGTGACCCACCTGAAAAGTTCCACAGGTGCGGCAAATAGAAATATGCGACTCAGTTCGGTAAGCAGTTGGCTTGAGTATGTCGAAGAAAATCTGTCTCCCAACGACCGGGTTATTATTGCCGGCGACTTCAATCTGTACAATAACAGCGAACCCGCTTATCAGGCGATGGTGAACCCTGCGAACATGATTCCTATGAAGGATATTTATTCTTCCTACGGAGACTGGAGCAGCACAACCTTTAACCACAAGGAGATTTACACCCAATCTACCAGGGCATCACAATTATTTAATGATGGTGCCGGTGGAGGTGTAGATGATCGCTTTGATTTTATTCTTTTTTCGGAGAACCTGATTGATTCAGACCAGCCGCTATATTATAAACCCGGCAGCTATCGTTCACTTGGCAACACCGGCCAATGTTATGACGGAAGTATAACAGATTGCGCTAACGGCAACCCGGTTCCTGCAAATATTCTTCGTTCTATCTATTATCAAAGTGATCATATTCCGCAGATATGCGACCTGCATACCAGTCTTACTCTGAATACGACAGAATTAGCAGGGGAGCACAGACCTGAAATTCTTCTCCCTCGCGGCAACATTGCCACCTCATTGCTGACGGTGAGTTTACTTCCCCGTAGCAATAGTCAGCATTCGTTGCAGGTAATGGATATGACCGGTAAAATTATCTATCAGCAAGCACTTACTATACCTGCTACCGGGGCGAGACAGGATATCAATGTGGAGACATGGCCCTCAGGAACTTATTTTTTGCGCGCCTCGAACGAATATGGTAACTTCTCTGTTATTCGTTTTGTAGTAGTTCATCAATGAAAACTCTCACAGGAAAAGTTCGGGCAGTCAGGCGTGTCTATCTGAAGCTGGATCGCGAGATTGCCGGTTTTCAGAAACATTCAGGTCTGAATTGCATTGGAGGTTGTGGTGAATGCTGTAAAAAGCCGGATATTGAAGCTACGCCTATCGAATTTCTCCCCCTGGCATTGCGCCTCTACGACGAAGGAAGGGCAGAAAAAGTCTATGAAGAAATCAGAGCCACCGATGCAGAACTCTGTTATATGTTTCGCCAGAATAGTACCCATTCTGGCGGTTTATGCAGCGAATATGCTGATCGCGGACTCATTTGCAGACTTTTTGGCTTCAGCGCACGTAAAAATAAAGAGGGAAGGCCAGAACTGGTGACCTGCAGGTATATTAAGGAAGAACAGGCTGCTGTGTATGAAGAGGCTATTGTCAAAATCAGAAACGGCAAACACGTGCCGGTAATGAGTAATTATTATTCACTTATGAGGGCTATTGATCCTTCATTAGCCGATTTTTATCCCATCAACCAGGCTATTCTTAAGGCGCTTGAAGTTGTCATGTCTTACTACGCTTACAGACGAAGAAAAAGACCTAAACCGGTGGAGTAAACCTGCAACTTTTTTTTATCCTCACAGTATAGAGGGGAAAGCCTTTCCCCGTGCGTTTTATCACGACATTACTCTCTGCTTTGTTGGTTGCATACTGTTGTGCACAGGATTTGAAGTCACTTGACTTTGCACCTGTTATGAAAAAAAATCATGTAAAGTTGAGAGTTTGCCGTGAGATCAAATACAATATCAAATCAAATGACACCACTAGATTTGGTGAAGAGGTCTTTGATCAATTCGGCAGAATTACTACCTATACAGAGTACTTTGCTGGGGGAAAAGTATTTGCTATTTATGAATATATTTATGGAGAAAAAAATAAGGTTGAAAAGAATATTGTCAAACATATATTCAATGATTTTCAACCGGTCGAATTTATCCTCGCCTATGATGCCGCAGGCAGGCTAATCAGCCGGACTCTCCCAAATCCTATTCGCAATTTCTGGGTGAAAGAATCTTTTACATATACCAAAAATGGAGTACTGGTGAAGGCAGAACAATGGTACAGTGTGGAGGATACACTCAAGGTGCTTTATTCGAAAGAGTATCCGCTCTCCCTTCGTCCGATTGAAAACTCACTTGTTTATCTCTACGATCAGAAGGGTCTGCTTGTCCTTCACCAATTTTACAGTAGAGCCGGCAAGTTGGATCGCTGCCGCAGCTTCGAATATTCTTTCTACTGACATCCCTTTGTTACTGTCGGAAATTTTTTTTGATTATTTTCCGGATATAATAATACGATCTCGAGAATCTCGCGGCGAAAAGCGAAATTGCATACTCCCGTCAAGCACAAGCGAAACGGAAAAAATTATCTAAGCCTGTTTTTCCTTCTGCGAAGTTGTTGTTGCAGGAGTAACAATTATTTGGGCTGAAAATTTCTCAGGCGCGCACTAATTTTTTGTACTTAATACGGTGCGGACTTGTGTCGCCGATTCGTTTCAACTTGTTTTCCTCATATTCAGAAAAAGACCCCTCAAAGAAATACACCTGTGAATCGCCCTC
The DNA here is from genome assembly GCA_020848015.1 of Crocinitomicaceae bacterium. Classification (GTDB taxonomy): domain Bacteria; phylum Bacteroidota; class Bacteroidia; order Flavobacteriales_D; family Sanyastnellaceae; genus JADLBA01. The sequence continues at coordinate 12,984 of JADLBA010000137.1, forward strand.
AAATGCGAGAATATGTGTGCAGATACGATCGAGAAACCAGCGGTCGTGAGAGATCACCACCGCACAGCCTGCAAAACTTTCAATTCCTTCTTCCAGCGCACGAAGTGTGTTCACATCAATATCATTGGTTGGCTCGTCGAGAAGAAGTACGTTGGCCTCTGTTTTCAATGTCATCGCGAGATGCAGTCTGTTTCGCTCACCACCGGACAGCACCCCGCATTTTTTCTGCTGGTCACTTCCGGCGAAGTTGAACTTGCTGCAATATGCACGTGAGTTGATGGTTTGCCCACCGATCTCGATCACTTCATTTCCACCGCTGATCACTTCATAAACGG
>JADLBA010000138.1 GCA_020848015.1 Crocinitomicaceae bacterium
ACAGATAAAATTGTCCCTCTAATGGTAGCAATATATGTATGTTTTGCACTCTTTATTATTTTTAAAAACAGCCACCTCATCGGCGATGCATTTTACCAGATATTTCACGGTGCTTTTTCTCCTGGTGCAGCCAAGGGGGGCTTTGTCGGAGTGATGATCTGGGGCTTCCGGAGAGCCTGCTTCAGTAATGAAGCGGGGGTCGGATCAGCCTCCATTGCGCACTCAACATCGAAAACCGACCGACCGGTAAGCGAGGGCATCGTTTCCTTGTTGGAGCCATTCATTGATACTGTTGTCATTTGTACCATGACTGCGCTGGTATTGGTATTCACAGGCTTTGCAGAAAATACCCAGGGGCTGACCGGATCGGCACTGACCAATGCCGCTTTCTCTTCGCAGGTGAGTTGGTTCAACTGGGTACTGATGATCTGTGTTTTTTTGTTTGCATTCAGCACGATGATATCATGGTCTTACTACGGACTTAAAGCATGGACTTACCTCGTTGGACAGGGGGGAGGAAAGGAGATTGTTTTTAAAGTTTTTTTTCTCTTATGTACTGTGATTGGATCCAGTGCAGGTCTCGGATCAGTGATGGATTTTTCTGACTCTATGATTCTTGGAATGGCTTTTCCGAATATCATTGGTTTGTTGATCATGAGCGGTGAAGTCAGACGCGACCTGAAGCAATATATGAAAGACCTGAAAAACGGGGTTATCAAAAGGTATAAGTGAAAAGTTTTTCCAAATATCTTTTTTCTTAACAGCAACCTGATTTCCGCTCACACCCGGACACATCGTTGTTCAATCTTTTGCCGTTCAGTCATTGTATTCACACTTCTTATATGCTCCGGCTGTTTGAGAGGCTGTCCGGAAATTTTTTATCTTCGCCAGCGCTAAATGATGATGATTTGTGCATGATCAATAAAAGAATGGTGAGCGTCAAAAAGCTATTCCAAAAATTTTTACCGGAAATAACCATAATAATTTGCAGCACAATTTTCTTGCTAACCTTTCAAAAAATTAATCCTGCAAAAATGTGGGGGGTATTTTAAAAAAATGATCAAACAGGCAAATACCCAGTACCCGGTAAAAGAGGTCATCAGGGATCGCTGGAGTGCGCGGTCATTTTCCGACAGACCGATTAAAAAGGAAGAGATAGCTACAATTTTCGAAGCTGCTTCTTGGGCTCCCAGTTCACACAACGAACAGCCGTGGCAGTATTATTATGCTCACCGTGGGGCGGCGGGATTTGAAAAGCTGCTAAACTGCCTCACAGGAGGTAACCGCACCTGGGCAAAAAATGCTGCGGTAATCATTGTTTCCGTAGCGAGAAAAACATTCGAACTCAATGGTGAGGTCAATTACTACACCTGGCATGACATAGGAATGGCCAATGCGCATCTTTTCCTTCAGGCTACCAGTATGCAGATTTTTGGTCATCCGATGGGGGGCTTTGACCGGCAAGAAACCACTCGAATATTACAACTCACCGATAATCAGGAAGTAGTGTGCATGATCGTACTCGGCTATCTCGACATTCCGGAGAAACTGAACGAGCCTTTCAAAACACGCGAGATCACACCACGCAAAAGAAAAATGCTTGAAGAGTTTGTGAGGAATGTCGGGTAATTTGGTTTAATTCCGGTTGGGGGAAGAAGCAATGTCACTTGTTATTCGTTTCGCAGAAATATGGATGGGATTATTCGTCCCAATCAATTTATCACAATCTATTATTTTCACTTATAATCATTACCCTTTAATCACCCACACCACCTCTTCTCTCCATTTCCTCCACCATTGACTCGACACAATTTCCTGGCGATCCAAATGAAGCAATTCTGAAAATGTGCGCACTACTTCTCTAAAATCGAGTGGGATTCCCGCCGCAGGTTCAAACCGTCCTGTGTGTTCCCTGATATAATTCGCGACGGGGAAGGGCATTTCTATTTTAATTATTCCCTTTTTTCCTATGAAGTGTACTTCCGCTAATCTTCCTTTTTGCTGCAGTTTTACGTTAATTCCGTGCCACATCAGACGGTAACCGATTATTTCCGCATCATCCATCACCGGGCGTTTAAAAAATTTTGCTACCAGGCTGCGCGGGATGATAGTATCTGGTATTGGAAAAGAAAAAAAATTTTGCAGCGGGAAGTTCATGGCATTTCCGTGCATATAGTTGTACAACGCCTTCGTAAGCCCATCTGAAAATTTTTGATGGTCAGCGCCGGTTGGATCATCATGGTACAAATCGTTGTTTGCAAATCCTCTCAACTCAGGACCGGTTCGCAGCACCTTGTATTTTTCAGGATTCAATCCTACGGGACTATGTACCGTCATCGCAAACTGATGCCAGAAAGCTGATTGTAGAAGCCCATTTTCAAAAAGTTGACGAACAACCTCGAGTGAATCTATGGTTTCTTGTTCTGTCTCTGTTGGAAATCCATACATCAGGTAAGCATGTACTAATATACCTGCATCCCTGAATCCCTTACAAACTCTCGCGACCTGTTCTATGGTGATACCTTTTTCCATCAACTCCAGCAGGCGAGGACTGGCCACTTCAAGTCCTCCTGTTACTGCGACACAGCCTGATGCAGCCAACAAACGGCAAAGGCCGGGAGTAAATGTTTTTTCAAAACGGATATTAGTCCACCAGCTCACTTGCAGATTACGGGAAATAATTTCCATTGCCAGGTCGCGCATAGCGAGTGGGGGAGCCGCTTCGTCCACAAAATGGAATCCGGTTTCTCCGGTAGTGGCAATCAGTTCCTCCATTTTGTCCACGAGAAGTTTTGCCTTCGTCTGTTCAAAACGTCCGATATAATCGAGCGAAATATCACAAAAGCTGCATTTTTTCCAGTAACAGCCATGGGCAATCGTCAACTTATTCCATCGCCCGTCATTCCACAGGCGGTGCATCGGATTGGGCATATCAAACATCGAAAGATAGTCATTTACCTTAAGTCCATCGTAAGTGGGAGCTGGAAGCTGCGATTGGGGTATGTCGCTTTCTTTAAGTGAATTCACCAATTTTACTTTCCCGTTTTCTCTCAGAAAAGTTCTTTTGATAAAAGGATGTGCCGATGGATTTTTCAGGTGGTTGTACAAAGCCAGAAGAGGCCGTTCTCCATCATCAAGGGTGATGAAGTCAACATAATCAAATGTAGCCGGATCATACAATTCTCGCAATTCTGTATTTGCATATCCACCGCCCAACACAATGCGTGTTGAAGGGTAATGTCTTTTTATCCATTGGCCTGCTTTGAGTGCTCCATATAAATTGCCCGGAAACGGTACGGTAAATCCGACAAGAAGAGGAGGTTCTGCTTCAAAGTAGCGGGCAGTAGCTTCAAGAAGTTGCTTGTCGAGGTAATTGTCAGGCGCTTCGAGTGCCTCTTTTATCGGTGCAAATGAAACGGCTGTTCTCGCTACTCTCTCTGCATACTTTGAAAATCCAAAATGAGGTCCTATGGTGGATTGTATGAGGTCTGAAAGATCTTCTAGATAAAGAGTGCACAGGTAGCGCGCCTTATCCTGCACACCATTACTCCCATATAAATCTTTCATATCTTTCAGGTGCTGAAACCTCCCACCTTCTGGTAGATATTGCCTTGTGGCGATACGATAGGCAAGGGTATATCGTTTGTTCTGCAGAAAAGAAATGACATCGTCAATCGTATCTTCATAACGGCCGCGATTGAGGAATACGTTTTCAAGTGAATGAGGCAAACGGAAGTTCCCATTTTCAATTTCATCGAATAACTTTTTGAGACCGTTTTTTTGAAACAGCCCCAGCACAAGGTCGAGACCCAGATCTCCCTGGCTACAATCAATGCCCTCCCTGCGCAAAAATCCGGTGAGGTAAGCGGTAGCCGGATAAGGCGTATTAAGCTGTGTAAGCGGTGGGATAAGAAGCAGAACTTCAGGCAAGGGTTCAAGAAAATTTGTGTAAATATCGTCAACATCAGGTCTGCATTTCTGTTGTACTGAATGTGTAGTTTTGTAACGTGAATTCCATCCGGCTTAATAAATTTATTGCTGAAAGCGGTATCTGCTCGCGCCGCGAAGCTGATAAATACATCGAAAGGGGAAGTGTACTGATCAACGGAAAAAAAGCCCGCATCGGCGATCAGGTCTTTCCTGGCGATGAAGTAATGGTAAATGGAAACAGACTCGAACCTGTGGCAAAGGAAGATATGGTTTTTATCGCGCTTAACAAGCCGGTAGGGATTACCAGTACCACTGATGCCGCTACGAAAGACAATATTGTTGACTTTGTAAATCACAGTCAGCGCATTTTTCCGGTCGGGAGGTTGGATAAGGATTCACAGGGTCTGATTTTCCTCACTAACAACGGAGACCTGGTAAACAAGATACTCCGTGCAGGAAACCGCCATGAGAAAGAATACGTAGTAACTGTACATCGTCCCCTCACCGATGATTTTATCGCCGGTATGCAGACGGGGGTGCCGATACTGGGAGTGATGACGAAAAAATGTAGGGTCACCGCAGAATCCCCTTTTGTTTTCAGGATCACACTGATTCAGGGAATGAACCGCCAGATAAGGAGGATGTGCGAGTATTTTAACTACGAAGTGATAAAACTGGAGCGTGTGCGGATTATGAATATCAGCCTAAAGGGAATTCCGCCAGGCGAATGGAGAGACCTGACTCCAGACGAAATGAAGGCGATATACACATTGACAGAAAACTCCCAGTCAGATTCAAAACCATCTATACAAAAGCCCACTAAAAGACCGATGTCTGTCCCTGAAAAAAGAAAGGCAAGCCATCCGTCACTCCGGAACAAACAGAGAGGAAAGAGTTACTCAGGAAAACAAAGCAGAGGACGGAAGTAAAATATGTAATATCAGCCATTTTCCATCCTTAATAACATTTATACCTGACCAGATGCGCAACCATAAGGATACTCATGAACATCCAGCAAAAGAAGGAATACGTGTGGTTCAGCACGGCATGGCTTTGAATGCCGTGATGGCAATATTAAAAGGAACTTCTGGTATTTTCGGGAACAGCTATGCATTAGTAGCCGATGCTATTGAAAGCGTATCAGATGTCATCAGTTCTGCCCTCGTTTGGATTGGCTTGCGCACAGCGGCGCTGCCTCCGGACGAGAATCATCCCTATGGGCACGGCAAAGCAGAACCGGTAGCGGCTATTATCGTTAGCTTCATGCTTTTCTCCGCATCCGTGTTTATTGCATTTCAGGCGGTGAAAAACATCCAGACCCCACACGAACTTCCCGCTTCATGGACATTGTGGGTGATTGGTAGTATTGTACTCGGAAAAGAACTCATTTTCCGCTACGTAATGCGCACGGGCATTGATACGGGCAGCCTTGCGGTCAAGGGAGAAGCGCATCATCATCGGGCAGATGCCATAACATCGGCTGCTGCTTTTGTCGGAATTGCTGTAGCATTGATCTTCGGCAAGGGGTACGAAGCTGCTGACGATTGGGCGGCACTGCTCGCTTCTCTTTTTATTGCCCACAATGCATTGGGCGTATTTCGCCCTGCCTTTTCAGAATTGATGGATGAAGCTCAACCAGACGAAGTAATACAGGATATCCGAAAAATTGCGGAAACAGTTCCGGGAGTACTCGCCATTGAAAAATGTTTCGTGCGGAAAATGGGTTTTGAACTTTTTGTGGATATACATGTGATCGTCAGTTCCGAAATTACTGTGAGAGAAGGACATGAAATCGCTCACCGAGTGAAAGACACCATCATTAAGCATCGTCCAAGGGTTTTCAATGTGCTGACGCATATCGAACCGGGATAATACCGGAGAGTGTTCATAAAACGGTAAAATTCAGCTTTCTTGAAGCATTTGAGAATGAGAGGGAATTGCCTGAAAAACACGGAAAAATAGCTGTTTCTAAAGAATAGGGGAAATAATGTTGATAAACGTAATCATCCCTTTTTTTCAATAACAGAGAGGTCTTATATATTTGCGCGCTATTCAATTTAACATCTTATGAAGTTCATTGTTACCAGTACGGCTCTTTTAAAACAACTGCAAATGTTGAGCGGGGTGCTGAACTCCAGCAATACATTGCCTATTCTGGACAACTATCTTTTTGATATAAAAAACAAGGAACTGACCTTGTCGGCCTCCGACCTGGAAACAGCCATGACCACCCGAATGGCCATTGAGGCGAAAGAAGAGGGGGTGATTGCCATTCCGGCGAAACTTTTGCTCGATATTCTTAAAGGTCTTCCCGAACAGCCGCTGACCTTTTCGATAGACAATAAAACACTGGGCATCGAAATTTCCAGTGACTACGGAAAATATAAACTTACCGGATTCAATGGTGATGAATTTCCTAAGGTTCCGGTGATGGAAAATACTAAAAGTCTGGTGCTTCAGACCGATGCACTATCTCGTGCAATCAACAAAACATTTTTTGCCACCGGCAATGATGATATGCGCCCTGTAATGGGTGGGGTATTTTTTGAAATAAACGAAGATAACCTTCGCTTGGTAGCTACCGATTCTCATAAACTCGTCCGCTATGGAAGAAATGACAGCGGTGGCGAAGCAGCTAGTTTTATTGTGCCCAAAAAGCCGCTGAATCTGATGCGCGGAAGTCTCGGCTCTCTGAAGACCGAAGTAAAGATTGAATACACACATAACAATGCGAAATTTACTTTCGACAATGTGATGCTGATGTGTCGCTTGATCGATGGTAAATATCCAAATTACGAAGCGGTAATCCCTGTAGAAAATCCATTTAAGCTGACGATTGATCGTCTCGACCTGCTTAATTCGATTAAGCGTGTGAGCATTTTCGCCAATAAAACTACTCATCAGGTACGCCTGAAAATGGGGGGTAGCGAACTGCATATTTCTGCTGAGGATCTCGACTTTGCCAATGAAGCCCAAGAGCGTCTCACCTGCACCTATACCGGCGATGATATGGAAATCGCCTTCAATTCACGGTTTGTCCAAGAATTACTTACTAATCTTGATTCTGAGAATATATATATAGAGATGAGGGCACCCAACCGTGCCGGTATTATTAGGCCCGTTGAAAACAACGATGCCGCAGAGGATATTCTTATGCTGGTAATGCCGGTAATGCTGAACTCATAATTGTACTCGAAATAATTTAGTAAAACCGCCATCAGGCGTTTTTTTTCTGCATTCAGAATAAGTTTTTAATCATTTGATTCTCTCCATCAGAACAAAAATAATATCCCATCACATTGATTTTTATTCTGTTTGCGAAAAAGAGGTGAATTATACCTAATTTGGCGAATGACCATCTCAGATTGGATATCGCTCTTGGGATGAAATGAACGAGTTCAATCCTTTTATTCTTTTTCAGTTTTTTCTTTAGCGATCTGTTGTTGTTCCTGTTCCCACTGATGTAACTGTTCGGGAGTCATCCAGTACGGGTGGTTTTCATCGGGCACTGGCTCGGTTTCAAAACGATAAACAGGTGGCTGTGGCCCTGAATTGCGGAAAATTACTGAGAGTGCAATCCCACAGATAAATCCACAGAGGTGACCTTCCCAGGAAATAGTAGTGTCAACAGGGAAAATATACCAGATCAGTGAACCGTAATAAAAGGCGACCACTAAAGCTGCTCTCAACAGCAAGGGGTTTTTTCTGATAATACCACTGACAAAAAGGAACGCAAACTCGCCATAGATCAACATACTGGCTCCTATATGATTAACAGGCCTCCCTACCAGCCACAGCATTACTCCGGAGCTAAACATTAGCCACAAAAAAACCGGAATTGATATTTTCCTATAGAAATAAAATAGCAGTGAATTCATCACCAAAAAGGCCATTGAGTTCTGTGCAATGTGATGAATATCTCCGTGAAAAAAATGCATGGAAACGATACCGAATAAGCCTTCGGTAGTTCTTGGTCTCATGCCGTAGGTGCGCAGATGATACCCCAGATATTCATCCATTGCAAACAATGCCCAGCAAACAGACAGGAAAAGAACCGATGCTAGAAGGGCATCAAGTATTTTTTCCTTATCAGTAATCTCTCCTTTAAAATATGCTAATCTCCAGTTTTTCAATTTAATTTTAACTACTACTGTAAAAAAATTCATCAGATTCCAAAGGCACTTCTGATTTTTTCTGTTGTCATTTCGACAAGTTTCTCCGCAATTTCATAATAGTGAAATTAAACCAATCATTGGCGCTTCTATAGAAAATCAGATTATGTTTTCATTTGACCGCTCCTCAGACAATTGCCACTAAAATCATATTTATTTATAGATTAAAATCTGCCGGCACTACGGCAACGTACAATTGGGCTGTCAAGTAGGGTGCCATGAAAAAGTTGCTGCCAATCTGCCATATTTCCCAATCTATAGCATACCAATAACCGGTAAACCTGGAAAAAGAATTGCACAATGATCAGTCAGCAAGTGTTATACCCCTTGTCGGTACTGGTTTATAGCGATTTTAAAACCTCTGCTGTGAATAATCAGGAAATACTTCCCTTCCATCTATTCAGCTTCCCGGTAGATTTGATTGTCCTTTTCGGAGATATACCTGCCTGAATGATTCTTTTGATAATTCCTCGTGTAAGAAGGCTTGGTATTGCTCACTACAGGTAGGGATCGCCGAAAGAAATGTTATAGACAGTGAATTCGGGAGTGAAAGAGATAATACCTATGTTCAACAACGAAGTAAATGCACTGATATCGCTCATCGAGGATCCGGATGAGGCGATTTATTTCCAAGTGAGATCGGAGCTAAAAAATTATGGCCCCGAAATCATTCCACAATTAGAACAGTATTGGGAACTCCATACTTACGGAGCACTTTTCCATCGTCGTCTCGAAGAATTGATCGCGAGCATTCAATACGATTCTGTCTATAACCGTTTGCGCTCCTGGCGTGATTCTCCTGAGCCTGACCTGCTGGAAGGCGCTCTCATTCTTAACCGTTATCAGCATCCTTCAGCCGATGAAGAGGAGATCAGGCGCAGCGTTATGCGCGTTCGCCAAGATATCTGGCTCGAATTGAATGACAACCTGACGGCTTTTGAAACTGTAAAGGTCTTTAACCACATATTTTACAAGTTGCATGGTTTTCACGGGGGGATAGATCAATTTGACGATGCCGGGGTCGCTTTTCTCTCCGACCTCTTCCAATCGCGCAGTGGGAACCCACTATCAATCGGAATATTGTATGCTCTGCTTGCGCGCAGTCTCGAACTTCCTATCTATGGGGTGAACCTTCCGAGCCATTTTGTGCTGTGTTATCTCGATCATGGCCCGGATCATTCAGAACTCGGACTCGATGCAATGGATGCCGACGTGTTGTTCTATATCAACCCATATAGTGAAGGCTCTATTCTCCACCACGAAGAGATTGATATATTCTTGAAAAAACAGCAACTGCCGCCAGACGAGCGTTTTTACCGGCCTTGTAGTAACCTTGAGATGATCTGTCGCATGATCAATAGCCTCATTCACTTTTATATTTCGCGCTACGACGAAGAAAAGGTGAGGGAACTGCGATCATTGCAAAGTGTTTTACTCGAACTGGAAAATTAATTGCGC
>JADLBA010000139.1 GCA_020848015.1 Crocinitomicaceae bacterium
CTCACTACTTTACTTGTGTCGGTAATGATCGGCTCATCCGTGTCGGGCAGTTTGGCGAGGAAATGGCGCTCGATCTTATTAAAAAGAGTCAACTCTACCTTTTTAGGATCAACAAGCACCAATTTGATTTGCGACGGATGTTTTTTATAAAGAAGTGATACGAGGATCGCATTGAGTCCTACCGATTTTCCCTGCCCCGTTGCACCAGCCATCAATAGGTGGGGCATTTTTGTAAGATCGGTAACAAAAATTTCGTTAGAGATAGTTTTCCCCAGTACTACAGGGAGATCCATTTCCGAATTCTGAAATTTCTCCGATGCGATCAGAGTTCTCATCGAAACAATATCGGGTCGCGAATTAGGCACCTCTATCCCGATCGTTCCCTTGCCCGGAATAGGGGCAATAATGCGGATACCCAATGCAGCAAGGCTTAGAGCAATGTCGTCTTCGAGGTTTTTGATCTTTGAAATTCTTACTCCCGGTGCAGGGACAATTTCGTACAGTGTAACCGTAGGCCCTATCGTAGCCTTGATTCGCGCAATCTCGATCTTGTACTGGTTCAGCGTTTCAACAATCTTATTCTTATTCGCTTCCAGTTCTTCCTTTGTTATTTGCGGACCGTTGCTTCCGTATTGCTTGAGCAGGTCAATTGAGGGCAGCACATACCTTGAAAGATCCAGCTTAGGATCATATTCGCCAAATTCCTTCAGCCGTTTTTCAATTTCTGATTCCGGTAACTCTTCTTCTGCCACCACGGCTTGAACTTCTATTCCCAGGTCGCCTGTCTCGAATGGAATCCCAGTAGAAACTGGCATAGTGGCAACGATCTCCTGCGGGAAATCTATCTCCAATTCCTGTTCTTCCACTTCTCTCGCCGCTTCTGATTCTTCTCCCTCTTCAACCTCGTCATCTATCTCCTCCTCGTCATCTGACGGAGCAATGATCTCGTTCTTTGATTTTTCTGCAACCGAGACTTCCGGTTCGATTATTACCGGCTCTGCCTCATCATCGCTGTCTCCGGAAGCAAGGGTTTCTTTTCCCTTTTGCCACCATTCTCCTATCCGCGCCCAAAAAACTTCTACCTGATGGTTGTAATTAAAGATCAGAAAGGCACCGGTTACGAAAACGAGCAGCATCAAGGTGCCGAACCAGCCCAGTGTAAAAGTAGTCCATTGTGTGGCGAAAAACCCATACCCTCCAACAAAGCGGTCGTTGCAGGTCAACTCAATGTGCGGAGTGGGCAGGTCGTGTTTTTTATGAAAAAGAAAGCCGATCAACAGTGGAAAGTAGAGCATACCCAGCACTGATAGTCGAAGACTTTTGAAAAGCGGCAAAATGGCTCTGTTGAAAGCTATTCGCGCACCATATAAAAAGAACATAAAAGCAACAAAAAAGGCCCCTACTCCAAAAAAACGGTACATAAAAAAATGAGCCAGATGTGCGCCGATTTTTCCCATCCAGTTGGCGTATCGCGGGAGCTCAGCCAACTGCCCTTCATTATTTCCGACGATCAGGTGCTGGTCGTGGCCTCCGGAAAAAAGGTAGGAACAACACGATAGAAAAAGATAAACGCTGAAAAACGCTAAGAAGATCCCTGCGATCTTTTTTACTCTTGTATCTTGGAAAAAAGCGACGATACCGGAGGTTTTGCCGGAGCCTGAAGAGGATTTTTCAGCCTTCCGTGGCTTGGTAACTTCCTCTTCTGCCGGCTCTGCCGGATTGTTTTTCAAACTGTTCTTTGCCAACGTTAAAGCCCCCTTTTTCTCAAATCAAAAGTAGATTTCAGCACCGGTCGGGAAATTGGCTGTCTAATGCTATTATCAACAGTTGCGGGTTAATGCAGTACCGTGAAAACGCATTCTCTCCGAGGAAGTGTCTTTCAATCCTATTCCTATAAAGTGAGTCGCCCACTATAGAGACACCCCGTCGTTGTTTTTTTTAAAAAAAAGTGGAGGGATTGCTTGAAAATGGCTCAACAAGCATTACTTTTGCGCTCCATTTTAAGAATCATGGCAAAAAAAGGAAACCGCGTACAGGTAATACTTGAGTGCACAGAGCACAAAGAGTCAGGTATGCCAGGCACCAGCCGCTATATCACGACGAAGAACAGGAAGAATACTCCTGAAAGAGTAGAGATCAGGAAATATAATCCGATCCTGAAACGCATGACCGTACATAAAGAAATTAAATAAATAAAGTACCATGGCAAAGAAGGTAGTTGCAACACTGCAGACCGGTGGCGGTAAAAACCACAGCAAGGTCATCAAAATGGTGAAGTCACCTAAAACCGGTGCTTATACCTTTAAAGAAGAAATTGTGCACAACGATAAAATTGCGGAGTGGTTTAAATCCTGATTCCTGTTGTGCGAAAAGTATAAAAGGCTTTTTCCCCGGCGGAAAAAGCCTTTTTTTCTTAGCAGACCCATCGGTAGAAATGATGATATTACAAAGGAGTTAAAATGAATTTTTTTAAGCGTCTCTTTTCGTCAGAAAAAAAAGAGAACCTCAACAAGGGATTAGAGAAAACCCGTACCGGCTTTTTTTCAAAGTTGGCAAAAATTGTCGCCGGCAAAAGCCGGGTGGATGACGAGGTGCTCGACAATCTGGAAGAAATACTTATTTCTTCTGACGTAGGTGTAGAAACCACACTTAAGATCATCCGCAAAATTGAAGACCGTGTTTCCCGCGATAAATACATGGGAACCGGCGAGTTGAACATCATTCTGAAAGAAGAAATAGCTGAACTGCTAAAGGCTCACGAAGGAGAAGAGACGGATGAAGTACATATTCCCTCATCAGAGACACCTTATATAATCATGGTGGTGGGGGTAAATGGTGTCGGAAAAACAACCACCATAGGCAAGCTCGCTCACCAGCTTAAGAGCCAAGGTAAAAAAGTGATGCTAGGTGCTGCCGATACATTCCGCGCAGCAGCGGTAGATCAATTGAAGATTTGGAGCGATCGTGCCGGAGTTCCGATTGTGATGCAGGGTATGGGAGCAGATCCAGCTTCAGTTGCCTATGACACACTCCAGTCGGCGGTTGCACAAAAAATGGATGTGGTGCTGATTGATACTGCCGGGCGATTGCACAATAAAGTAGGACTGATGAACGAACTTTCCAAGATCAGACGAGTGATGCAAAAAGTAATTCCCAATTCCCCACACGAGGTTTTGTTGGTGCTGGATGGTAGCACGGGACAAAATGCATTTGAGCAGGCAAAACAGTTTACAGCAGCTACCGATGTGAATGCACTCGCCATTACAAAGATTGATGGAACTGCGAAAGGAGGAGTTGTGATTGGAATTTCTGATCAGTTCAGCATTCCGGTAAAATATATCGGAGTGGGTGAAAAAATCGGCGACCTACAGGTATTCAACCGCTTCGAGTTTGTGGACTCGCTTTTCGGTACAGATACCAAGGAATAGAAATCAGGAACGATATTCCTCTGATTCTTCGATGCGGATAGGAAGCCCCAGTATTTCCTGGTACATCTCACCGGCTTCGATCATGAATTCATCGGCAGGTTCAACATACCAGATGATTTCCAGTATAGTTCCGTTTTCAAGCATTGCTTTCAACGCCGTGAGCAGTAGCATTAATCCTTTTGCAGAAGCGGAATTGAAGTAAGGCAAATTAAACTTGAAAACCGATCCGCTGAGTATCTGTGCTTCGTTTTCCTTCAACCAATCTGCAATATTTTTGAAGTATTCATACGCATTGAGTGGAGTTGCAATTCCACCCACTTTATAAATTCCGGAATCTGTATCAAAAAGAATTCCTGGGGTAGATTTGGTAGATTCAAGTTTTAATTGTGGCACTTGTCAGATGAATTTAAGGGGGAGTAATTACCGGCGCAGATCACATCTTTTGAGGATGTCAGGGGCACTCGGAAGAAACGCTTGTCATTTCAATGAATTGTTTTGTTTACAATATTCTTATGATAGTGAAATCCTGACATAACTATTGCAAGCGTAGTTTTCCTCATCGAAGGGTGAAATATTTACGTCAATGTTATCCACGCCCTTGCGTGCAATTTGAAGCATTCCAAGGCCGGCTCCGCCTTTTTCACCGAATTCAGGATCCATCAACTGAGCCTTAAAAGCCAGAGTAATCTCTTCACTCGACATTTTCTTAATGATGTCTGTGCTTTCCTTCAATCGAATGGCATCCTCTTTCGATGCAATGTTCTGGAGCTGAATAACTAATTTTCCCTCTTCCACTTTCCAGTCGAATAATATTCCTCCGGCACGGCAATATCGCTGTGCATTATCAATAAGCTCCAGGGCGATGCTACAGAGTTTTTTCAGGTCGGAACGCTTTCCAAAATTGGCATGAGCCGCTGCTGTAAGCATATCGGTTAGGTGAAGTGTGATCTGGCTGCTGATCGTTCCGGAGTAATGAATTGCGTTGTTTATCATTTTCTATATAATTAATTATTTAAGATTATTCTGTCAGGCTTATGCTTCGATTACTGCTGCTGCGTACGGCGGCAGCACCTCTGTACTTGATACGGCTGGTGCGAAGTTGACCATCTGACAGAAAAAAGAAAACCAGCATTAATACAAGTAAAAAGCAATAGATTCTTCGTCTTGAATGGTGACATACGGGTGGAGTATCTTATGATACTTTTTGGCATTACTACGCGATAAGACGGAAAGGGTTACAAAGCATAGTCTTGCGTTCTGAGATGTATTGCTGTTCCTTTGCAGCAAAATGAGAACAAAGACCCTCCGGAAAAATAAGGTGAACGTCGTTACCCTCGGCTGTGCCAAAAATATTTTTGACAGTGAAGTCATGATGGCACAACTAAAAGCCAACCAGTTCGAGGTGGAGCACGAATCGGAAGAAAAAGATGCAGAGATCGTGATCATCAACACCTGTGGCTTCATTGACAATGCCAAAGAGCAATCTATCAATACAATACTTGCCTGGGCCAGAGAAAAAAAGAAGGGAAATGTGGATCGGCTCATCGTTGTCGGTTGCCTGAGCGAGCGCTACAAGCCCGAACTTGAGAAAGATATTCCCGAAGTAGATTCATTCTTTGGCACCCGCGAACTTCCGAGGCTGCTCAAAACACTCAAAGCAGATTACAAGCACGAGTTGGTCGGGGAACGCCTTTTGACCACTCCCACCCACTATGCTTATTTCAAAGTCTCAGAGGGATGCAATCGTCCCTGTTCCTTCTGCGCCATTCCGCTGATGAGGGGCGGGCATATCAGCACTCCCATGGAGCAATTAGTTGAAAGTGCAAAAAAACTTGCAGCACAGGGGACTAAAGAACTCGTATTGATTGCACAGGATCTCACTTATTACGGCCTCGACATTTACAAAGAAAGAAAACTTGCCGAACTATTGACCCGGCTGGCAGATCTAGAAGGTATTGATTGGATCCGGCTTCAGTATTCTTTTCCATCGGGCTTTCCAATGGAAGTGTTAGATGTAATGAGGGAGCGGAAAAATATCTGCAAATACCTCGATATGCCACTGCAGCATGCCACTACGAAAATGCTGCAATCAATGAGAAGGGGAATAACCCGTGAAAAAACAGATGCATTGATCACAACCATCAGAGAAAAGGTGCCTGGAATAGCGCTTCGTACAACACTCATCTGCGGTTATCCGGGAGAAACAAAGGATGACTTTGAAGAGATGAAAAAGTGGGTGGAACAAATGCGTTTTGACAGGCTTGGTGTTTTTACCTATTCCCACGAAGAAAATACGTATGCCCATCACCTGAACGATGATGTGCCCGAGAAAACAAAGAAAAAAAGAGCCGAAGAAATCATGGAAATTCAATCCCAGATTTCATACGAACTGAACCAAGCAAAAGTAGGAAAGCAACTAAAAGTACTCATTGACCGCATTGAAGGTGATTATTATATCGGGCGTACCGAGTTTGATTCTCCGGAGGTGGACAACGAAGTAATTATTCCTAAGAGCGATGGCTACCTGCGCCTCGGCGATTTCGCCACAATCTTCATTGAGTCGGCAGAACAATACGATCTTACCGGAAAGATCGTCCTACAGGAATCATAATAATGAACAATAAGAAATAACCACAATTCAATAAACACACTATGGCATTTACAATTGGAACGCGCATCGGGCACCCCTCATTCGGAGAAGGAGTGATTTTCGGAATGGATGACCAACGTTACCGAATTTTTTTTAAAGACCACGGAGAAAAGGAGCTGGGAAAGGCATTTGATGGCTACCGGTTATTGGAGCCGGGGCCTTCTGTTACTTCCAGTGTTGAACTCGAAGACGTGGTTGCCGCTGTTCAAAATGTCTTTGACCAGTATTACGAAGTATCCGAAATTGTAGAGCTCGGCGACCGCTGGGAAAAAGGCACTCTGCAGC
>JADLBA010000140.1 GCA_020848015.1 Crocinitomicaceae bacterium
AAAGAAATTGTGCGCTTTTTGGTGAGTTTGTAATGCTTCTCATCAGTGAACATCAGCGGTATTTTGTTTATATGAGTGCTACTGATATGCGCAAGGGATTCGACACACTCTGCGGACTGGTTCGCACCCAGATGAAACTCAACCCGATGAGCGGTGATATGTTTATCTTCTTCAACCGCTCCCGAACACACATAAAGAGTTTGTTATGGGCTCGCGATGGATTTGCACTTTATTTCAAGCGACTGGAACGAGAAACATTTGAACTTCCTTCCTCAGCCTCGAATGAAACAGCACTGATTTCCGCCCAGACTTTATCACTCATTCTTCACGGCATTGTACTCTCTTAGGTGAGGCACAAAAAGCGTTACGAACACGTGAGGTAATGAGCATCATTTTGTAGATAACTTTTACTTCTGAAACTTGCATTTGGAGTGGGTTTCAGCATATATTTATCTCATGTCAGAAGATGCTCTTTTACTCGCAGAAAAGTTGGAAATAGTTTTAGCGGAAAACGCTAAACTAAAGAGTGAAAATGATTTTCTCAAGCGCCATATCTTCGGTAAAAAATCAGAGCGTTTTTTGGTAACCGCGATGGGATAACTGCGCCCGATAGCGAACGATCTACCGATTTATCGTGCTGTTTATGAGCGCATTAAAAAAAGAAGGGCGTATCATTTTGGTATCTGATGCCTTAGATTTGTATGAAATAACCGCACCGACGAAAACCAATTTTTAGAGGTGCCCTTTACTAATACCTTAAAAAACAATTAACGAAGTGAGACACTCTATTTTTCCACCAATCTTTTTTTTAATTCTGACAGTATCACTTCAATGCCATGCTCAAATGCAGGAAGCTCTTTTCCTTGACAATGCATCAAGTACAGGTATTCAGCAGATGCTTTACCGTAACAGTGTTGTGAAAGATGGCAGTGGGAACATATACACCGCCGGTGCCACGATCAACAGCAATGGTGATTATGATTTTTTGCTCACCAAACATTCCTCGGCAGGGGCATTTCTCTGGGCTGCTCAGTATGCAGGCAGTTACGGCGGTGATGACTATGCCGCCGATGTGGCATTGGATGCCAGCGGTAACCCAATAGTTGCAGGAACCAAACAGGTCGGTGCAACTGACTACGATGCAGTCGTTGTATAATACAATACCAGCGGTACACAGCAATGGGCTGCCACCTATACCGGAGCTGGAAGTGGTCCCGATGGATTTGCCACAGTAGCAACGGATGCTAGTAGTAACGTGTATGTCGCAGGGGGATATTATCACTCGGTTGGACAACTGACGAATAGTGTATTGATCAAATACAATAGCAGTGGTACTGCACAATGGACTAACACCTATAACAATGGTACTTATAACCTCCAGGACGCAGCTTACCGGATATTCTTTTCAGGGTCGAATGTGGCCATGATAGGAGCTTCACAAACAGCAACAAGTCCGATTACTTGGAAAATGTTCCGCAATTACTATTCGATCAGTACAGGCTCGGCGGGATCTGCTGCTACCGATTATGGGGATGCTACCGATTTTGCAACCGTAAAAGATGTTGTTGTTGACGGAAGTTTTAATGTGTATGTGGCCGGAAGCGTTAGCGCTGTGGGAGAGGGAAAAAATATCCGTGTCGTTAAATTCAATACAAACCTTGCTGAGTCTTGGGTATATAATTACAATGGTGCAGATGATGGAGATGACGAGGCATTGGGATTGGAAATAGAAGGCTCTTACGTTTACCCAACTGGATATTCCACCGATGATGATGAGGGGAAGAATTTGTTTGCGGCCAAGATCAGTACAGGTACTGGCAGTGCTTCATGGACTAAGATTATAGATGAGGCTGGTGGGGACGACGAGGGGAATGACCTTAAATATAGATGCCTTTGGAACCGTCTATATTGGTGGAACCAGTTACAAGGATGGTAATAGGGATATTACTGTTACAAAAATTAAGTACACCGGAGTAACTCAGGCTTCTGGGAGATACAACAGTGATTATAATTTGAATGATATTTCCACAAACATTGCATTGAACCCCGAAACCGGTGAATTATACATTGCAGGTCAAATAGAAACCAGCCCGGGAAGTTATTCTAATGTTTTTACGAAGTGGAAACAGGCAACAGTATATCTGCCTGTACCGGAGGACTCGTTCAATCATGGCGGTGGCTATGTTACTAATAAAGGACAATTGCGCGATGAGAATGGCGACAGCGAAACACGGGTTTATTTCTATTCTGAAAGTTTTGATCCTTCAACCTACGTGGACGACACTAAAATATCTTATGTATGGAGTACACACAACGAAAGCTCCAATGATACGGTGCACCGGATTGATATGCGATTTCTGAATGGAAATGGTAGTAACAAGGTGTATCCTCTGCAACCCAAGTCCTGGTATGCCAATTATTACCTGGCCCACATGGCCCAGCCCTCAGAGCGTACACCAATTTACGATATGCTGGTGAAGAAAGATGTCTATACGAATACGGACATCATTTTCACGCAGAACAGAAGCGGTTACCGCACGTGGATCGTAGCCCGTTTCGGAGCACCTACCGGTAGTTTCGAAATGGAGTACGATGGGCAAAACGGGCTTAGCATTAATGGCAGCGGACAGTTGGTGATAGACACGGAATTCGGAGATCATATTCTCGATAAGGCAAAGGCATATACACTGAACCATACCACGGGGGAGTTGACTCTTTTGGGCTGGCAGCCGAGTTATGTTTTAAGTTCGGATGAAGTTTCGTTTTCTAGTTTTGGAAGCTGGAGCGGGACTTTGGTGCTAGAGATCACGCAGGAGGAGACGGTTGCCGGTATGACCCCTGAATCGAATGAGACCCTGGATTGGAGCACCTACATTGGTGGTAATGGATTTGATCTTAACAGGGATGTCGTAGCTAATCAAAATGAAAACTGTTGGTATGTTGGCATGACCGAAAGTTTAAATTTCATGGTAGATCCTGGAGTTGAGACAAACTTTCCCAAATCTCTAGGAGATGCTTTTATAATGAGGTTTGATCAAAATTGCATCGCAAAATACGTTACGTATTATGGCGGCTCAGCAATTGATCAGGGTTGGTCTATTGATGTTGGAAGCCATGGCATCGTCCATATTGTAGGTTATACGGAAAGTAGTGATCTAGGAAGTTTTTCACCCACGGGACTAAATGATGCAACACTTAATGGTTCAAATGATGGTTTCTATATTCGACTGAGCGACCTTGGATATCTCGAGGTTGATACATATATTGGTGGGGATGGTGAAGACAATGCAGTAGGTGTGGCCGTTCAATCTAACAACGTATATATAGTCGGTAATTCTGATGATACAACAAACTTTCCTGTTATCTCCTATACCAATGGATATAAT
>JADLBA010000141.1 GCA_020848015.1 Crocinitomicaceae bacterium
CCGGTAAATCTGCTGATGGCAAGCGGCATTTTTTTCGCAATTGCACCGGGAATAGCAAAGTACAGCAACGTAATACTGAGGTCTGCCATCGTTTTGCTTTTGTTATTTGCCATTATTCTTGTAAACCTTGAGGTGCCAATGCAATGGGAGTTTATGAGCCCTTTGCAAAGTCT
Organism: Crocinitomicaceae bacterium; assembly: GCA_020848015.1. Lineage (GTDB taxonomy): Bacteria > Bacteroidota > Bacteroidia > Flavobacteriales_D > Sanyastnellaceae > JADLBA01. Next base: position 174 of record JADLBA010000141.1, read on the forward strand.
CGGAGACTTCAAGAAAATGATCTCCTTTTTCCTCTTTAACGGGTATTATTCCGTGCTTCCATGGATTATTTTCTTTCTCGCCGGATTGGTTCATGGCAGAGGCAATATTCGACCAAATGGCTTCTTCCCTCCCTCTTCTCTATTAGGACTGGGGCTTGTTGCGATGTCATTCATTGTTCAACAGTTCTTTTTGGGACTTTATGACAACATTGATCCTATCCCGACCTATGGCTCAATTGCTTTCAGATTAAAACTATATTTCCCCGCTTTTGTATTCTTTGCGACGGGTGTATGTATTATGCTGCTTAATCTCCTGACCTTCTTTTTCAGCAGATATGAGTTACCCCGGTATCAAAAGACCATTCAGAATATCTCTTCCTCAAAGTACAGTGTTTACTTCTTTATGATGCTGTTTTGTTTTATTATTTCCAGTGGGTTTAATACTGTACTGCTTTCACAGGAAAGTATGCTAATTCTATTTACTCTCGGACTGACTTTGCTCAGCGTATGGGTTACCCTGCTTTGGAAGAAGAGGCTGAATCCCAAAGCACCCGTCGAATGGTTGGTAAAGTATGTCTCCGGCTCGACGAAGAATTGAAAACGTTCATCAGAGAATACGATCTTATTTTTTCCTTTCCTGCCAAGACTTCGAGAGAGGTTATGAAGGCAAGGAAAACGTGGTTTCTCTTTTTCTCACAGAATGGAATAACGGGTATTGGTGAATGTGCACCAATCGGGGGGTTATCCATCGAAACCTTAGATGAAGTCAGAATTGCATTGCGAAAAATTGCCGAAGGAGAAATCCCTTTCGACCCTTTCGATATCCGGCTGCAACATTTGTCTTCTGTTCGGTTTGCAATGGAAACTGCACTGTTGGATTTCCAATGCGGAGGAAATAGGAGACTTTTCGACGACACCGAGCCCAATCGTTTCAGAAATATTTCGATCAACGGGCTTGTCTGGATGAATGATTTTTCATCAATGCTTACTGAAGCGCAGAAGAAGATTGAAATGGGGTTCCGCTGTATAAAACTCAAAGTCGGAAGTATTGATTTCAAAGAGGAACTGAGATTACTCAGTACTATTAGAAAAAAATTCAGTGCTGAATACCTTGAAATACGACTCGATGCAAATGGAGCCTTTTCTGCTGACAATGTACTCGAAAAGCTGGAGGCATTATCGGTCTTTCACATTCATTCCATTGAGCAGCCGATCAGCAAGGGACAGACCGAGCTAATGAGCAGACTTTGCGCACAGAGTCCTATACCTATCGCGCTCGATGAAGAGTTGATAGGTATTTACAACACGAAGAAAAAAGAGGAATTGCTCGATGCAGTCCACCCATCGTATATCATTCTGAAACCTTCCCTCCACGGCGGAATTGCCGGTACAACTGAGTGGATACAAATTGCTCGGCAGAGAAATATTAATTGGTGGGCAACATCAGCTCTTGAATCTAATATCGGTCTCAATGCCATTGCTCAATGGGCGAATGGTTTTTCCCTTACTATTCCGCAAGGTTTGGGAACCGGTGGGCTCTTTATAAATAATATCGTTTCACCGTGGAAAGTAATAAATGCCGAACTATGTTACACCCCAACTATTGAATGGGATATTTCGGAAATAGTAATCTGACAAGGGATTGAACAATTATTTTATTAATAACAGAACTTTTAATCGCCATCAGTTGGAAGAGTGGGCTTGGGACAGGATTGCCAACTCTCCTGAGTGGGAAAAATCCCACCTGTTATTCCTCCTTGAATGGCTCGGAAAAACAGAACATATCAATGTTCAGACGAGCGGCTCCACTGGTGTGCCAAAGACGATCCGGATACTGAAAGAGAACATGAAACAGTCTGCTCGTATGACCGCAGACTACTTTCAACTTCCTCATGGAACCATTGCTATTCTCGCAATTCCATCCATGTATATCGGAGGAAAGATGATGATCGTGAGGGCACTGGAGATGGGGTGGAGGCTCTTATGGACGGAACCTCTTTCTGTGCCGGACATATTACGAGAGTATCCGATAGACTTTGCCGCGTTTACCCCTATGCAGGCAGCAGGATTGATCAACAAGGATAAGAGTGCATTTGAGAAGATTAGGACAGTCATACTCGGCGGCGGAATTGTATCCAGAGTCTTGGAGGAAGAATTGAAGAGATGTTCCAACCGCATAGTGATCACCTACGGCATGACGGAAACTATTTCCCATATCGCTATTCGAGATATCAATGTCGCCGGAGACGATGGTTTTTTCACCGCACTGCCCAGTGTTAGTTTTTCGCAGGATGAAAGAGGCTGCCTTGTAATCACCGCTCCGCATCTCACCAATGATGTTGTTGTTACCAATGATGTAGTGAATTTAGTCTCGAATAGTCAGTTTGAATACCTTGGCAGGTACGACAATGTGATCAATAGTGGTGGTATCAAAATTTTTCCCGAAAAAATAGAACATTCAATGACACCCTTTATTTCGAAACAATTTTTTATTTCTGCGACAATGGATGATGTTTTAGGAGAAAGGGCGACTCTTTTTATTGAAGACAGTACCTGGAGCAATAGTGAAGTTGCTGTACTCAAGGATCAATTGAAAAGGGTAGGGGGGCACACAGCACTGATAAAGGAAATTGTATTTGTGCCTCATTTTAATTATACGGCAACTGGAAAACTGATCAGAAAAAATTACCGGCAATGAAAGAAATAGTTTTTGCTTCCGGCAACCCCGGAAAGGTGAAAGAGGTAGGAGGAAATTTCGGAAAAACGATAAGGGTAATTGGCTTGAAGGATATCCTCTGCACAAGTGATTTGCCCGAAACATCTGATACATTTCGCGGTAATGCACACCAGAAAGCAAAATATGTGTGGGAGCATTTCCGGCGCGATTGTTTTGCGGATGATACCGGCTTAGAAGTCGAAGCGCTGAATGGCCGGCCGGGAGTATTTTCAGCACGCTACGCTGGAGAAGGGAAAAATAATACAGCCAATATTGAAAAGCTGTTAGCTGAAATGAAGAATCAGCAAAACCGACGGGCACAATTCAGAACCGTGATCTGTTGTATTGTCGGGGGAAAAGAATATTTTTTTGAGGGAATTGCAGCCGGTCATATTAGCAAAGAACTGAGAGGCAGCGCTGGATTCGGCTATGATCCGGTTTTTATTCCTGACGGAAATTCGCACTCCTTTGCTGAAATGAGTACGGAGGAAAAGAACCGGTTTAGTCACCGTGGAAAAGCAATTGAACAACTCAAAAAATTCCTTCTTTCACAGTATTGACCGGATTGTGTTTATTTGCAGTCCCGAATTATTTAAATGCAAATAATCCTGATTCAGGGTTTTGCCGAAAAATTACAACCGATGACCTATCTTGAGTTTGAGCAGCCTTTGAAAGAGCTGAACGAGCAAATAGAAAAGCTGAAAGAAAGCGAACAGAAGAATGGAGTAGATATTTCCAAAGCAATCCGGGACCTTGAAAAGGTACTCAAGGAGAAGACAAAGGAAATCTACGCCAATCTTGATCCTTGGCAGCGTGTGCAGGTAAGTCGCCACCCAGACCGCCCCTATACCTTAAAATATATCGAATACATTACCGGTGGGCATTGGATCGAACTGCACGGGGATAGAACGGTAAAAGACGACAAAGCCATGGTAGGAGGTTTTGGCCTGATTGACAATATGTCGGTGATGTTCATCGGACAACAGAAAGGGGATACTACCAAACTTCGGCAATACAGGAATTTTGGTATGGCCAATCCGGAGGGGTACAGAAAAGCAATGCGCCTGATGAAGCTCGCCGAAAAGTTCAATAAGCCCATTGTTACCTTTATAGATACTCCTGGAGCTTTCCCCGGCCTCGAAGCAGAAGAAAGAGGGCAGGGCGAAGCTATTGCACGCAATCTCTACGAAATGATGCAGTTAAAAGTACCGGTGATTTGCATCATTATAGGCGAAGGCGCTTCTGGAGGAGCATTGGGAATTGGCATTGGTGATAAAGTACTGATGCTTGAAAATACCTGGTATTCGGTCATCTCCCCGGAATCATGTTCGTCCATCCTTTGGCGAAATTGGGATCACAAGGTTACCGCTGCTTCTGCGTTGAAGCTGACAGCAGAAGATATGCATGATAACAAGCTGATTGACGGGATTATCAAAGAACCATTGGGCGGAGCACACGCCCACCCCGACGAGGCGTGTGCTCTCGTGAAAAAAGAGATATTAAAGCAATTAGAAAAACTGAACCGGCTTTCCCCTGAAGAGCGGGTCAATAATCGAATCAATAAGTTCTGTTCAATGGGGGTAGTTATTGGAAAATAGATACTTAGCAGTCGTTTTGCTAAGTATTTATCCTAAAATTGGCACAGAAACCCCCCTTCATTTAATTTTCGTGCCAGAGCAGGGAAACTTTTTCCCTCGATTTGTTGTGAGGCGCTATGATATGGTTAGATTTGCGCCGATTTTTTTAAATACAGTTACAATTATCAAATCAATAAAATTATGAAAAAGAACAACTTCTACGTTTACTTCGTGGCAGTTCTCGCTTCATTGGTTCTCGCGGCCTGCGCGAACCTTGGGAAGATGGAGAAGCATATTAAGGACCTCAGCGCCCAAGCTACTCCAAACCCGCTGGAAGTTCATGGTGACAGTGTCGCCATCAATATCAGCGGTAAATTCCCGGAAAAGTATTTTGCTAAGAAAGTAGTCGCAGAGGCAACTCCCGTATTGGTTTATCAGGGAGGAGAAACAAAATATAAAACCAAAACCTACCAAGGGGAAAAAGCTGCCGGCAATGGTGAGGTGGTTCCTTACAAAACAGGAAAGAGTTTTTCTTATTCCGATAAAATCGGCTACCAACCCGCTATGGAAACCAGTAAATTAGAACTGCGCATTCACGGAACGCAGGGCACTAAATCGGCTGATTTCGACCCAATTCCTGTTTCAGATGGTATCATTGCTACGCCTTATCTGCTAAAGAGCGATGACAAAGCGGTGAGTTCAAAAGACAATTTCGTCCGTGTGCTGCCTTTTAGCACCGAAGCGGTGATAAACTTCGATTATAATTCGTCCAAGGTTAAGCCCGCTGAATTAAAACAGAAAGATATCGCCGAACTGGATACATTTTTTACTAAGGTAGCGGCGAACCCGAAAATGGTGATTAAGAGCATCGAGTTTCAGGCGTATGCATCTCCCGAAGGAGAAATATTCCTGAATGACAACCTCGCCTCCGAGCGTGCTGATGCAGGAAAGAAAGTACTTATTGACTTGTTGAAAAAGTCAAAATCTAACACTCAGTATGAGCCGATGATGAAGCTGGTGCCGAAAGGAGAAGACTGGAATGGTTTCCGCGAGGAAATGACCAAATCAAATATTACAGACCGCGATATTATTATTCGTATTCTTGAAAAGACAAGCGATCTGAATTCACGCGAGAAAGAGATTAAAAACATCAGCAAAACCTATCTCGAAATTCAGAACCAGATCTTCCCCGCGCTGCGTCGTTGTATTATCCGTGTAAACTATGATCTCGAAGGGTACAGTGATGCTGAACTGAAAACAATTGCCTCTACTACTCCTGATAAACTCAAATACGAAGAACTGCTGAAAGCGGGGTCACTTACTGAAGATCTAGGACAGCAGGCATCTATCTATTCTGCCGCAGAGAAAAAAGCGGAAGGTGATTACCGGGCTGCCAACAACCTCGGTGTTGTGTATTACCAGCAGAATAAAATCAAGGATGCCGAAACACAGTTCAAAAAAGCTTATGAAATGAAGAAGACACCGGAGACCAGCAATAATATTGGTATCGTTACCAGGCTGAAAGGTGATCGCAAAGGGGCTACCGCCTATTTCAATGAAAGCAGTGCGCCGGAAGCAAAATACAACAAAGGGTTGATCAATGTTCAGAACGGAGATTATACCTCTGCCATTAGCAATATGAGCGGATATAAAACTTTTAATACCGCCCTTGCCAAATTACTGAACAAAGACAATGCAGGCGCGAAGGGCGATATGGATGCAAGCAACGACAGTTCGGCCTTGGCTGATTACCTGAAAGCAGTTATCGCTGCACGTAGCAATGATTCAGCAGCAGTAGCCTCCAACCTTAAAAGTGCCGTGAAGAAAGATGGCTCACTTGCTGAAAAAGCTAAGAAAGACCTCGAATTCCGTAATTTTAAGGATGCATTGAATTTCTAAATTTTCTGTGGAATTTTATCAAACCTCCGGAATATCCCGGAGGTTTTTTATTCAAATACATTTGAATTTACAAACGGTCAACCTTAATTGCAATTATGAATATGAGGAACAGAACTTTGACTACACTGCTTACAGCACTTTTTTTCCATCCTGTTTTTGCACAGGTAGCTCCCACTGCTGATGAAGAAAAAAATATGAAATCTCTGGCCGCCCTGCCGGACTCCGGATGGATAGTTGCGGGGACTCTAAATATTAACACCACACAGACCTATTTGAAAAACTGGGCTGCCGGAGGAAATAATTCTGTCAATATCACAGGGATTATTAACTATACAGCGAATTACCGCAAAGGAAAAAGTGCTTGGGACAATGTATTGAACCTCGCTTATGGTCGAAATATGATCAGCTTTGACAGCCCTTCGATCAAAACCGATGACCGCATTGATTTTACCAGCAAATATGGCCGTAAAGCCTCTGCTTATTGGTTTTATACTGCCTTATTGAATTTCAAAACACAGTTTGCTGCAGGTTATACATCGCAGCCAAATGGCCTGCCCGATTATAATAAGGGGCAGATATCAAATTTTATGGCTCCCGCTTATGGATTGATAGCATTGGGGATGGATTATAAACCGAACAACAGTTTCTCTGCTTTTATTGCTCCTCTTACGTACCGCTCCACCCTTGTAATGGATCAGAAACTGGCAGATGCCGGACAGTTTGGTGTGGATCCAGCAAAATACGATGCACTCGGCTTCAAACTGTCCGATGGCAAAAAAATCCGCAATGAATTCGGAGGATATATCCGGGTAAACTATACAAAAGACCTGATGGAGAATGTGAAGTTTACTACTAAACTCGAACTTTTCTCCAATTATCTCGATCGCCCGCAAAATGTAGATATCAACTGGGAGAACTTGCTGGCGTTGAAGGTGAACAAATTTTTAAACATTACCATCACTACCCAAATGATCTATGATAATGATATTATAATAGTGAAATCACCTGAAAAAGTAGATGAACTTGGAAATGTTACACGAGCCAATATCGGGCCTGGCTTGCAGTTCCGCGAGGTGGCCGCACTTGGATTCACACTTAATTTCTGAGCGCAAAAAGAGCCGATTCACTCACATCCCGTCTTTTTATTTTTGTACACTGCAACGGTCTAATGTATTTTTCCGCGACAAATTTGCAATGTTTAGCACCTTATTATGTTGAATGAAAAGTGTGCTCATCTCATGGCAAACAATATTGAATACTCTTCAAAGATCATTTTAGCCTGGGGCGAAGCCATCGGCGGCAATAAACAGATTCGTGACTGGCTTACAGAAAATGGCTATCCTGAACTGGGTATCTTTGTCTTTGCCCTTCACCATAAAAAAGATGCACGCGAATGGCTGATGGATAATGGCTATCCTCATCTTATGGCTCTCATCAACGGTGCGGAGGGAAATCAAAATGCACGACTTTGGCTCAGAAAATACGGGTACGATATAATGGAAAAAATGGCGTTAGCGGCAGACAATAACGAAGAAGCAGTGGTATGGTTGCTGCAGCAGGGCTACAAAGATATGGCTATAATTGCTCAGAAAATACGGGTAGTAAAAAACGAGATCGAAAGAAGAAACAACGATATGCATTCTATCTCTCCGGAGTAATTTCTGAGATTTGATTGCGTAGCTCGATACAGATATTTCAGGAAAGATAAATTCAGCCCTCCTGATTTATTCTCCATCAAATTAACGTGACTACAATTAGAAAAAATTATTGTCTTGGTATTTTCAAAAAAAATACTATACAAAGGCATTGTTGTCCGATAAACAAGAAGCCAAATTAATGGCTTCTTGAAAACATCGTAGATTTATGTTTGCAACAAAAAAATACGATGAGTAAAAATAGTCATTTTTCTACAAAATCTGTTTTCGGACAGCTGATTTCGTTAATTGATGATTCTATCATAAAAAAAGAGGTGAAAAACTGTGAGTCTGACCGCTATACTAAGCGATTCAAAACGAAAGATCACTTAATAAGTATGCTTTTTTGTTCGTTTTCAAAGTGTACCTCATTGCGAGAAATATCGGGAGCAATGCTTGGTCTGTCAGGTAAAACAGCGGGTTTTCAGTTAAGTCACATACCTAAGAGAAGCACTTTGTCGGATGCTAACAAGAAAAGAAATGTTTTGGTTTTTGAAAACATCTATCATGAATTACTGAAACAATACGGTGGATTTTTATCGGACAGCCGGATAAAGGCTGTCATTAACAAGCAGGTTAAAATCTTTGATAGCACTACTATCAGCTTATTTAAAGACATTTTGGAAGGTGTTGGCAGGCATCCGAAAAC
>JADLBA010000142.1 GCA_020848015.1 Crocinitomicaceae bacterium
GCAATAGTACTGACTTCGGAAATATTCAGCAGCCCTGCATTTTCTATGTAATGGATGGATAGTTTCTGGCTTGAAAGGCCAACGGTAACTTTGTACTGTCCGTCGGCGAGAATTAGTCCGTCGTTTTTAAATACTGCTTCGTATTCGCCGGGAGGAAGGGTTGTTGGATATCCCCATGTAGTGCGCAAAGGCTGTTCGAGAAGTGTTGAGATGCCCGTAGCCACAACCATATCTCTTACTTCTTTTTTTACAGTAAAAAATACTCGCAGTTGAAAATAATCACCGATAGGTACTTCGCGGATCATATCTCCTTTTTTATTTTCTATCTGCAGGCGAGATGCGAATGCCGGTTGGGCTTCCGCATCAGCCGGTGGCGGGAGATCATACCACAACTGTCCTTCATTGACTGATTCGAGGTATTTTGTCAAAACAGCATTAATATTTCCATCGAGAATTAGATTGCCCTTGTTCAACAGCATCCCTTTGTTACAGAGCCGCTGTACAGAGTCCATATTATGACTTACGAACAGGACTGTTCTTCCTTCTCCAGCCACCTCCTGCATCCGCCCAATACATTTTTTTTGGAAGGATGCATCTCCAACGGCCAGCACTTCATCCACTACTAATATTTCCGGTTCGAGATGGGCGGCAACGGCGAAAGCCAGCCTCACATACATTCCTGATGAATATCTTTTTACCGGAGTATCGAGGAATTTTTCAACTTCTGCAAAGGCAACAATTTCATCCAGCTTGTTTTTAATTTCTGATCTCCTCATACCGAGGATAGCGCCGTTCAGAAAAATATTTTCCCGTCCGGTCAGTTCCGGGTGAAATCCAGTGCCTACTTCGAGCAGGCTCGCCACTTTTCCTCCAATAGTGACACGGCCTTTTGTCGGTTCTACAATTCTACTCAGGATTTTTAGCAGGGTAGATTTTCCTGCACCGTTCCTGCCTATTATACCGAGACGATCACCGGCGTTCACTTCAAAAGAAACATCCCGCAATGCCCAAAATTCCTCGAAGGCCGTTTTTTTCTGTGACGATGGTTTCAGAAGGTTCTTCGTACTGTTGACGATAACATCACGAAGAGCGACATACCGAACAGGCTGCCGATGTCTGAGAAAATAACTCTTCCCCAGATTTTCAACTTTTATTATTGCCGTCATCAGATAATATCTGCAAAATTTCTTTCTGTTTTCCTAAAGTACCATATTCCCAGAAACAACATAGCGACACTAAAGGCGAGTGAAACAACAAAGGCCTGTACATAGACAGGAGCACCTTCACCGATAATGCACCATCTGAAACCATCAATGACTGACACCATCGGGTTGAGAGAGTATATAAATTTCCAGGCAGGGCCTATCCGGTCATTTTCAAAAATATCGGTACTACTGAAAGCAACAGGGGTGATATAAAGTCCGAACTGAACGATAAACGGAACGATGTAGCGGAAATCCCTGTACTTAACGTTAAGTGCGGCAATGAATAACCCCGACCCCAAAGCGGTAATCAGGGTAAGCATAATAAAAACAGGGAGCAGCAGTATCCTGATATCGGGAACAAACCGGTAGAAAAGCATTACAAAAAATAAAATAGCGAGTGAAATAAAAAAATCAATCAGGCAAACCAACACAGTGCTGACAGGAACAATCATCCGTGGGAAATAAACCTTTGTCAGCAGGTTCGAATTACTGATAAGACTTCCTGCAGAATCACTGAATGCGGAAGAAAAAAATTGCCAGGGTAAAGTAGCAGAACATACAAGAACGAGGCGAGGCACCCCATCAGCAACGGAAGCGTTAAACAGCCATCCCACAAATGCCATCGCAAACATGGTAAGCAATGGACGGAGTACACTCCATGCAATACCAATGAATGTTTGTTTATACCTCACCAGTACATCGCGCCAGGCAAGGAAATAAAGCAGTCCGCGGCAGTCCCAGATATCTCTCCAGTAGTTGTTGCTTGCAGACCCTGGTTCAATGATGATTTTGTTTACCGACATACTCAGCCACTTATCATTTAAATTTCGCTCATTTTTTTGCTGATTTGTTCACCTGACTTATAAATTCTCTCGATAATATCCACCACTTTTAGTCCTTCCAACGCATTCGTCGTAATCTGGGATCTGCCCATAATAGTATCTATCACATTCTGAATGATGTAAACGTGGTTGGCGGCAGATCCTTTATATGCCCCATAATCATTCGCGGGGTTACCGGGCGGTAACTGAGGCATTGAATAATTTTCAATATCACAATACACTACCTCATTCATATACTGACCGCCAATTTTCACCGTTCCTTTTTCTGCAATGATGGTCATGCTGCTCTCAAAATTTACATTTTTCACAGAGGTAGAAAAATTCAATGATCCTATTCCTCCGTTAATAAAATCAAAATGAACGATTCCGGAGTCTTCAAATTCAGTACTTCCCCTGTGATTAAAATCTCGCAGACGGGAATGAATATTCGTTATATCTCCAAACAGCCAATACATAATATCTATGAAATGCGAAAACTGTGTAAATAAGGTTCCTCCGTCCATATCTTTTTTCCCTTTCCAGTTTTCTTTTTTATAGTAGCGGTCATCGCGATTCCAAAAGCAATTGATGACAACCATATAAATATTACCGAGGAGTCCGCTGTCAATCGCTGATTTGATCCAGATACTCGGTGGGCTATATCTGTTTTGCATAACGCAGAACAAGTGCCGATGCACGTTGAGGGCATTGTAAATAATTTTTTCGCAATCAGCCTTGGTCAGAGCCATCGGTTTTTCCACTACCACATGCTTTTGTGCTTTGAAAGCAGCGAGAGCGTGTTCTGCATGGAGTCCATTAGGAGAACAGACCGAAACAACATCGCATTCCGGGCCGGAGGTAAATAGTTCACTGACGGATCTGAATAGCGGAATTTCTGTTTTCAGATTGCACTCCTCTTTTGAGCGGACATCGCACATTGCCACCAGTTCTGCTTCCGGATTCCCTGTGACCATTTCTGCATGTCTCTTTCCAATATGACCGGCACCAATAATGGCAAACCTTACTTTCCCCATTCAACAATGTTTTTTGGGGGCAAGTTAAGGGCAGTTACTCAATCCCTTGCTGAGCGGTTAAAAATGATATAGCCGAGGTTAAAAAAGATGCTGAATGGCTGCTCTTTCTTTTTGTCATAATAATTGGCTGAAATACTGACAGGGCCGAAGAAAGTATGATATATAATACTGGTAGAGCCAATGAAACCAGGCAATTTATCGTGCCGGAAATCATAAACAGCCCTATTATCTTCGGTAGGTACAATCCTTCCAAAAGGATTGAAAGCGTAACCTTCCATTCGTATATCCAGATTCTTCCCTATCTCAAAAATAGAACTCAGCCCAGCGGCAACATACCGGTGGGCGCGATACTGAGGGAGAAAAAATGTAGTACTTTCGGTGATGGGCTGGAAAGCTGGGCTGATAATGACAGAAGATATGTAGTTGCTAAAAAAATTCTGTGTGCTAATTACCCCTTCGGCGTTAAGCCCCAGATGAAAACGTCCGCGGCGAAAAAAATAATTGGTATATTTCAGTTTTCCTACGAACCACTGGTGGTATTCGTAGGATGAGATGGTTCCTTCTGAAGTAGAACCGGGTACAGTCCTTTCTCTTCCGAGCACAAACTTACCTGATATACTGAGAAAAGTGCCTTTGCTGGCGTATTGCTTCCTGTTCAACGTATTTCTTTCCCATCCCATTCGTACTATGCCACAGTAGAAATCAGTTCGATCAGCCGTATCAACTGACAAAAACTCGGTTGTCTGATAATAGTTGTCAAAGAGGTACGCATAAGACCCGTCCAGTCTGGCCACTCCATTATTTCCTGCAGGCATTGAAATAGCGAGGGTTCCGACTCTTTCGTTCAATAGAACAAAAGAGGGTTTCACGTCTTCAAAAAATGTCGAAAGGCTCTTATAATAGTCCCAGCGATTTTGGATATACGAACCCTCGATAGAAAAAGGCGGCCCCTTCGTTGCAAATTCCCATTTAATTCTTCCCATAAGAGAGGCATAAAAACGCCCGAAGTAGCTGTTGGCATAAAGAGTTCCGGATGTTTTTCCAAAGAGATTATATCTTAACCCTACAAAACCGGTATTGATAGATCGCGAAGAAAAGTTTCCACCGAAAGAGACAAAGATGTCTTTTTCTTTTTTTATGTCTAACAGCAGCGAATACATACCGGTAGAAGGGCGAAACTTTGCTATGGGAAAAACAGATTTTATTTTATCATCAGAAACAATTCTGAAAAATGGTTTTTTCAGTTGTTCGATGGGAACACCTTTCGGGTCTTTTCCCATCATTTTGGTGACATAGCCTTTTTGTGCACCATCGAGTCCCTTTATTTCCAGATTGTCAATGATGAGGGGTTTATACTTTTTACGGAAAGCATCCCTACCCTTTTTTCTCTCCTCTTGGGTAACGCGACGATCAATCATTTCCTGGATCACGGGTAAGCTATCCATAGCCGTAAGATAGCCATTGTTGATCGCCTCTCCCACCTTATCAAAATCAAAAGTACCAATGTCAGATTGGGGTGGAGTTACCACCAGCATCTCATTGCATAAAGTCTGTGGAATATCCCTGAAAAGTATCAACGCCTGTAACAGCGAAAAAGGATCGTCTTCATTTGTTTTCGGAGGCTCCCCGCTCACATTGCATCCAATGATCACATCGGGCATGAACTCCTGGTACATAATATCAGCGGGGAAATTATTGTAAATACCTCCGTCAAACATAAGTTTTCCATCAATGCGGCGCGGAGGCAGATAAAAAGGGTATGTGCTGGATGCACGGACAGCGACGTTCAGCGGGCCACTGTCAAATACAATTTCCTTCTTATGCTCTACATCTGCACCTACGCACCTGAATGGCACATAAAGACTGTCAAAGTTATATCCAGAAGCTGCGTCTGCCGGGCTGAAGGTAGTAAAGAAGGTCCAGTCAATCAGCACCGGGTTGATCAGGTTAGTCGGAAGTGAAGTAGTAACCAACTCCCCTTTTCCAAAATACTTCAGAGTAGCGAGGGTGGCATCGCGCTCGTAGTCGTGATAATAAAACCGGAGCTTGTTATCAATTTCTCCCTGCGACATCAAGTAGAACTCATGGGAACGTACCATCGCCTCAATTTCGTCAATGGAATAGCCGCTAGCATAAAGGCCAGCAATCATAGCCCCCATACTGGTACCGCCGATATAATCTATCGGGATATCATTTTCTTCAAGAACACGGAGGAACCCGACGTGTGTCAGAGCAGTCGCCCCGCCGCCGCTTAAAACAACACCTACACTTTGCGCTTGGGCTTTGTAAGGTAGAAAAAGGCATGAAACAAACAGTAACAGAGCCGCCAGAATATTTTTATGAGATTGTTTCAATGCGTTTAAGTCGGGTGTGAAATTGGTGAAAAAATTTTCAACGCGGAAAAATACTCATAGCCCGTATTTTTTTCAAATCCTCAAACGGATTTTCAAATTCGATCCATCAAGGCGTTTGTTTCACATTCGTCATAGGGCAAAGGCCGTTAATATGAACCCTCCATTGATATTACCTTTGCCACATGCAGGATCATAAAGAAAAAAGAACTCTCTATATTCTTTACATCCTTGGGTTTTATATTCTGGTGCAGCTATGCTGGTGGGGTTATTCCCTGATTTCTGTCCATCGCGAAGTATATGTACTCACTGAACGTGTCGCGGGTCATCCCCCAGATGAAACATTTGAAAAAAAAATATGGATGATCATCGGAGAGGGCAGTGTTTTCATTCTGCTGCTCGGCATCGGTTTCTGGAAAATTCTGCAAAACATTGCGCATACCAGAAGGCTTGCCATGATGGAAAAAACATTTCTGCTCTCTGTTACACACGAACTGAAGACACCGATTGCCGCAGTCAAACTTTTCCTTGAAACATTGCGATCGCGCAAACTGACACCAGAACAGCAAGAGACAATACTCAACGATGCCCTTCGTGAAACTTTGCGCCTGCAATCTTTATCAGAAAATATTTTGCTGACTACCCGCCTTGATCATAACAAGGAAAATGCTTTCACCGAATTCGTTGATCTATCTGCAATGATAAAGACTGAAGCGGTGCGCTATACCCAGTTAATGATGACGCGACAGTCGTTCGATCTTCAACTGGAAGAAGGAATTGGGCTTTCCGGTGATGGCTCATTGCTGAGATCTGCAATAAACAATCTAATTGAAAACGCTGTTAAGTACGCACCCCATGATAGCAGGATCGTTATCTCACTATACAGTCACAGAAACACGATACATCTCTCGATTGCAGATGAAGGTCCCGGTATTCTTCCGGAAGATACAATCAGAGTATTTGAAAAATTTTATCGTACCGGTAATGAACAAACCCGCAAACATAAAGGTACCGGGCTGGGTTTGTATATTGTCAAAAGCATTGTGAAGTTGCACAAGGGGCGTATTACAGTGTCGCCCAATTCGCCTCATGGCTCTATTTTTAAAATAGAATTGCCAATAGATACAAAAGCCGATCATGAATAAGAAAGTTTGTCTAGTGGTGCTCGATGGATGGGGGCACGGAAAGAAAGATGGCAGCAATGCCATTTTTATGGCCAATACTCCATTCACCGATTCACTTTATGAAAAGTATCCAAATGCAGAACTCAGAACCGATGGAGAAAACGTTGGGCTGCCGGATGGCCAGATGGGGAACAGTGAGGTAGGTCACATGAATATTGGAGCAGGCAGGATTGTTTACCAAGATCTGGTAAAGATCAACATTGCAATCAGGGATGGAAGTTTTTTTACTCACCCAGTACTCAACGGGGCTTTTGATTTTGCTAAAGAGAAAAAGAAAAAGCTCCACCTAATTGGGCTTGTATCCGACGGCGGAGTTCATTCGCACATTAATCATCTGAGAGCATTATGTGAACTGGCCACTCAGTATGATCCGGAAAATACTTTTATCCATGCTTTTATGGATGGAAGGGATACTGACCCAAAAAGCGGAGCAGGCTTCATCGAGGAGTTGGAAAAGCAAATCGCTCCAGAGGGAATTAGAATAGCAACCGTA
>JADLBA010000143.1 GCA_020848015.1 Crocinitomicaceae bacterium
AAGCTTTATGCAGATGTTTTTTTGCAGTTCTTCTATATTCTTTTTGCTGTTTATGGATGGCTGACTATCGGCAGCGAGTGGATTTCCATTGAATGGGGGCTTTCAAAGCATATTCCATTGATAATGGCGGGTCTCCTGTTCACAGTTGCTTCCGGCTTTTTTCTGAAGAAAAAGACAGATGCAAAACTCACCTACATTGATAGTTTTACCACTGCATTCGGAATTATCGGTACCTGGGTTATGGTGAATTATGTGCATGAAAACTGGCTCTATTTCATTGTGATTAATCTCACCTCAGCGTATATGTACACCAGACGGAAAATGTATCTCGGTGCACTGATGTTTGTATTTTATTTTGTGATGTCGCTCGATGGATATTTTCAATTTGGAATATTTTACCCATGATATCGTTGGCAATCACAGGGCCTGAAAGCTCAGGAAAAACACAACTTGCAGAAGAACTGGCGGTTATTTTTTCGCCTTCTGTTCTGGTAGAGGAGTTTGCCAGAAGCTACATGACAGAGCATCATCTTGCGGGGCGATACCAATACAATGATGTTGTGTTTATTGCGGATCAGCAGTGGAAGCAAACGGTGCTCGCAGGTGCTTCGCTGCCGGAAGTATTGATTTGTGATACCGAGCAACTCGTGATGCTAATTTGGATAAGAGAGGTTTTCGGACGGGAAGATGAAGCTATAAAGACACGTTTCGTAGAAGAGTCGTTTGATCTCTATTTATTGTGTGCTCCTGATGTACCGTGGGAGCCTGATCCACTACGGGAAAACGAATATGACCGCGACCGGCTTTTCCGGATATTTGAGTCAGAACTTCAGCGGACGGACAAAAAATATATAGTGATAACAGGCACCGGAGATGCCCGTACAAGGCTGGCGGTAGCAGCAATCGAAAAAATTCAGAAAAGCGATTCAGGAGCGTGAAAGATTTATTCCATAAATAATATGAAATATCAGAACCCCCATAAAACTGCCGATGATATTCGCTGCAAAATCCATTATATCTGAGCTGCGTTGAACGAACAATTGTCCCTGATAAAGCTCCAGAATGCCACCATATATTATTGAATATATCAAAGCATATTTTTTTGCGTGTATTCTGTATAATCTTGAATTGCTGTGTTTTTTAAAGGCGACAATCAGAGTGGTAACGAGGATTGCAAAAATTCCTATATGTGCGAATTTATCTACACCTACCCACTGCCAAGGGTCTTCATATTTGAGATCGAATCCCGGCACACTGTATAGACCGAGTATCATGGCGGCCCAGCAAAGGGGAACGGCCATATTTCTAATAAAGTGGTTCAAGGAAGAGAATTATCCTACGAGTTCTGCATAGGCTTTCGCATCGAGCAACTGTCCAAAATCTGCATCAGCAGCAATTTTTATGCGAATCATCCAGCCCTTTCCATAAGGGTCTTCATTGACATCGGCAGGATTAGCTTCAAGGCCTGGATTTACCTCGAGTACGGTACCTTTGAGGGGCATGAATAGGTCAGAAACTGTTTTTACCGCTTCAACAGTACCAAAAATGGAGTGAGCCTCCAATGTTTCGCCGGCAGTCTCAATTTCCACAAATACGATATCGCCCAGTTCACTCTGGGCAAAATCAGTAATTCCGATGGTTGCAATATCGCCGTCTGTTTTAATCCATTCGTGGTCTTTGGAGTATTTAAGGTCTGCCGGAATATTCATTACTTATTTTTTAGTGGCCAAATGTAAGACCTCCAAACAATATATCGGCGACCTTCAGGGAAAGTTTATTTTATGCACACCGGTACCGGATCGAAGCATATATCGAAAGAACAAAAAGCCACATCTTTGCACAAATAAAAAAAACAGATGAAGATGGAATTTTCAATTCAGGCGCTTTTGCTGTTGATCGTAATCGGGCTGGTGGCAGGGATGCTCAGCGGGTTCGTAGGTGTTGGAGGTGGAATTATTATTGTCCCCGCACTTGTGTTTGCACTTGGAATGACGCAGCTTCAGGCACAGGGGACCAGCCTTGCGGTATTGCTTCTCCCGGTAGGTATTTTTGCAGTAATGAACTATTACAAGGCAGAAAACATCAATGTGGCAGCAGCACTTATCATCGCCGGTACGTTTGTCATTGGAGCATATTACGGGAGTAAATTT
Source organism: Crocinitomicaceae bacterium (assembly GCA_020848015.1). Classification (GTDB taxonomy): domain Bacteria; phylum Bacteroidota; class Bacteroidia; order Flavobacteriales_D; family Sanyastnellaceae; genus JADLBA01. The sequence continues at coordinate 2,151 of JADLBA010000143.1, forward strand.
GCGCTTAAACTTCCGGAACATAAGGTCAAATTTGTCTTCGGATTATTGATGTTCTATGTGTCAATACGGATGATTTATTCTTCGGGGATGAAGTGGTTTGCTTCATGAGTGCATGAGTTTCTTATTAATAATCAAGAATCGACAATAAGGCACTTTCTCCTTTTCGATGTTTTGGTAAAAGACTATGCACTTCCGCTCCCTTTTATTTCGCCCTCATCGCTTCCACGGGGTTCAGTCGTGATGCAGAAAGGGCAGGGATAATTCCGGAGACAATGCCTACGCTGACCGCTATTCCCATACCCATCGCAATGCGGAATCCCGGCAGACTAAAATCGAAATCAGAAAACGATCCGAGAATAATTGTCATCAGCCAGACAAGCAGCAACCCGAAAAAGCCGCCAATAAGGCTCAATGCGATAGATTCAAATAAGAACTGGAGCAGGACGAAATGATTTTTTGCTCCCAGTGATTTTTGAATGCCGATGATATGGGTTCGCTCCTTCACCGAAACAAACATAATATTGGCTATGCTGAAGGCTCCCACAAGAATGGCAAACACACCGATTATCATGCCTGCATTGTTAAATACGCCGATGATGTTTTCTACAATGCCCGTGATCATTGAAGACTCAATGACGGAAAAATCATTGTCGTCGTGTGGTCTCACTCTTCTCACTTCGCGAAATGCAGCGACTACCTCGTCGCGAAGCTCCTTGTTTGATATCCCATCTTTTGCTTTCAGAATGATTTTTCCGTTGGATTCACTCTCATCAAACAGGCGGCTTGTAAAGTTTACAGGGAGAATTATTCCCGTGTCAAGCCCTCCACCAAAGAGTGAAGCCCCTTCTTTTTTCAACCGGCCGATCACAGTAACACTCAATCCTCCTACTTTTATTTTTTTTCCAATGGGGCTTTCATAGCCAAACAACTGCTCGCTCAATTCATTTCCTATGATAGCAAAATTTTTTCCCGAATGGCATTCCAGTTCTGAAAAATAGCGCCCTGCCGCGATATTCATCGCGACGGTTTCCCTGTATTGATACGTAATACCAATGACATCGGCAGATTCAAAAAAATTGTTTTCGTATTCCACTGTTTTGTTTCCGCCGTTCTGAAAAGCATAAGCAGCCAAAGAATTCAGCCGGTCAGCAAGCATTTCCATATCAGCCACACTTGGTTCGCGCCGTCTCATATATTTCCACCACTCATAAGTTTGCGCCCCATTTTCAGGTGCCATCGGCCATTTCTGAACAAAGAGAATATTGGAGCCAATCATGTCGAGGCTTTTTTTCATATCCGCTTCCATACTGTCAACAACACTGAGCACGAATATGATCGAAAAAATACCGATGGCCACACCGAGCAGAGACAACATTGTTCGCAGTTTATTATTTACCAACGCCTGCCAGGCAAAGGCAAAACTTTCTGATGCTAACCGGAGAGCAATCTTCATATTCGGCGACTTGATAACCTATAGCAAATCTATGTTTTAACCGGAAAAAACATGTGCATAATAATGATGAGTGGAAGAAGGTGTGTGTATTCATCCTACGGAGTTTTATTTGTTTTGTGGTCAATGTTGTCAACCAGAAGCCACTCCCTTAGGGTGTTGAGATATTTTTTGTGCAGGAAAAGACCAAAGCGGTAATTATCAATGATTTGTATTCGATCTGATTTGATGGGGGAGCAAGTCAGGGCAAGAGTATTCCGGAAAGATAATTTTTGTGAGAATATGATGTTATCTGACCTTCGCTGTCCGACATATTCGCTTTGAGTTTCCGGTACAATATATTGTTTCTGTGTAGTGCAATTGTGTTTTTTTTCAGCACAGGAAACTTCGTAGCGCAGATATCCAATGTGAGAGAGAAAAAAATCAGGGTTGGTAATGACACATTAGTCATAGATACGCTGAGTCTGGTTCCAGGGAGTTTTATTCTTTTTTCTGACGGTGTAAAGTTGGACAGCACATTTTATACCCTTGACTTTATTCATGCGCGAATCGTATTTAGCGATACTACCCTTGCAGACTCGGTAGTAGCGAACTACAGGGTCTTTCCGGTTTTCTTAGGAGCAGAGCACCGGCATAAATCTATAGGGATGATAAGGAAGGAGGGGAACGATACTTTCACCCCCTATGTTGTTGGAACTGCACCGCCGGAGGCGGATATTTTTAGTGATGAGGGTTTGCAGAAAAGCGGCAACATATCGCGGGGCATTTCTTTTGGAAACAGCCAGAACCTAAGTGTTAATTCTGCCATGAATCTCCAGATGAGCGGGAAAATTACCGATCGGTATAGCCTGCTTGCATCGGTGAGTGACGACAACATACCCGTTCAACCAGATGGAAACACACAGCAGTTGCAGGATTTTGACCAGATTTATATTCAACTTTCCGATGATCGCAATAAAATGATTGCCGGCGATTTTATTCTTCACCGCCCACCCGGCTACTTTTTGAATTATTTCAAGCGGGCACAGGGGGCATATACGCAAATACACACGACTCAAGATGTGCGAGAAAATGAGTGGCGGGTAGAGGCTTCCGCCTCTGTTTCCAAAGGGCGGTTTTCACGCAATGTAATTCAGGGCCTTGAAGGGAACCAGGGCCCTTACCGGTTATATGGCGCGGATGCAGAACCTTTTATTATCGCGCTGGCAGGAACCGAAGCAGTTTACATTGATGGAAGGTTGCTGGAACGCGGACAGGATAAGGACTATACTATTGATTATAATGCTGCGGAAATTGTTTTTACGCCCCGTCAGTTTATTACAAAAGACAGGAGAATTGTTGTCGAATTTCAGTACTCTGAAAAAAGATATGCCCGCCCTCTACTTCATACCTCCATTATAAGAGAAGGAAAAAGTAATGCATCAATAGAAAAAATCTTCCTGAATATTTATTCAGAGAATGATGCTAAGAATCAGCCGTTACAGCAAGATTTAACGGTGGAAGAAAAGGCTGTATTAGCCGCTGCGGGAGATAATCTTCTGAATGCTGTTATTCCTGGGGCTGAAAAAGTAAATTTTTCTAATAATCAGGTATTATATGCAATGGTTGATTCGCTTGGATTTGATTCGGTCTATGTTTATTCGGCAGATTCGGCAACAGCGCACTACCGGGTTTCTTTTACGCTTGTCGGGCAGGGAAGGGGCGATTATATTGAAGACGGATTTACCGCGTGTGGCCGCAAGTTCAAGTGGATGGCACCAGAAATCAATGGCAATGACACAGTGCCGCAGGGCAGTTATGCCCCGGTGGTGCTGCTTGTAGCTCCAAAGAAAAAACAGATGATCGTTGCGGGAATGACTTTGATCCCCGGTAAGAAAAGGGGAAATAGCAGCGGCATTATTTCAGTAGAAGGTGCAATGAGCAACAATGATCTGAATACATTTTCTTCTGTTGATTCAAAAGATGATAGAGGATTTGCATTTAAAGCATCTTATGTTTGGAAGAACAGGAATACTCAAAAGAGTGCAGATACGACTGAGATTTTTACAGGTGCAGAAAGAAAAGTAGTGTGGAATACCGCACTGAATTATGAATACACCGGCCAACACTTTTCTGCTATTGAAAGATTCAGAGAGGTGGAATTTGAGCGCAACTGGAACATACAGGGAATGAGTCTTGCCAATGACCAGCATATTGCAGGTGTCTTGGCGGGCATCGGCATTAAGAAATGGGGGAATCTCTCCACCGGAACAGATTTTTTTTCGCTTGGAAACGAGTTTTCAGGATACAAATTAAAATCATCTGCAGAAATTAATCGAGAGACATTTCGCGCAGTTACTCAGGCATCCATGCTAAATACTGAAGGGATAAGGAACTCGCGATTTATCCGCCATAAATCGGACATCAGCAAACAATGGGGAAAGATCAGAGCGGGCTTCAAAGATGAGCATGAACTGAATGAATTCAGGATGGGTCGTTCCGATAGCCTGTCTGTTGCTTCCTATCAGTTTTATGATTGGCAACTGAATGTAGGTACAGCAGATACAACCAAAACGCAGATCAGTTTCTTTTACCGAGACCGCTTTGACCGCAGAACAGACTCCGTTTCGCTCGTACCAGTGGCACGTGCAGACCAGTATGGATCAATCATGTCGGTGAGAGGGAATAGAGGTAATTTCTTCCGGCTCAATATCAGCAACAGAAGGTTGCGAATTACCGATCCGGAGCGTTATTCAGAACAACCCAAAAACACACTTCTGGCAAGAGTGGAGTATAACTTTTCAATGAAGGGTAATTTTATTCAGGGAAATACTTTTTATGAAACAGGGTCAGGACTTGAGCAGAAAAGAGAATTTATTTACCTTGAAGTACCCGCAGGGCAGGGATCGTATATCTGGATTGACTACAACGGAAATGGCACCAAAGAACTGAACGAATTTGAGATTGCACAGTTCGCTTATGAAGCCAATTATATCCGGTCCTTTGTGCAGACGAGCCAATATATTAAAACTTTTACCAATCAGTTCAGCCAGGCAATTACCATTAATCCGTCAGCAATCTTGAAAACGAACGACAATGGCTGGAAAAAAATAGTATCAAAATTTTCTGATCAGGCTTCTTATAAAGTGGACAGGAAAACGAACAGGGAAGATAAAAATGACCGGTTTAATCCTTTCCTTACCTCTATTGCAGACAGCAACCTGATCGCCTTGAGTGGTTCTCTGAGAAATGTTTTTTTCTTCAATAAAACAAATCCATTTTTTGGAATGGATTATACTTTTCAGCGTGTGCAGAATAAAAACCTGCTGAGTGAAGGCTTTGAGTCGAGGAGTGATGAATTTAATCAGATCGGATTAAGATGGAATTTTGCTACTGCATTTACCTTTTATTCGGAAACAAAAAAGGGAATGAAAAGAGTAGCTTCAGATTTTCTTTCCGGGAGAAATTACCTTATCGGATATTGGCAGGCAAAGCCAAAGATCACCTGGCAGCCGGCAACGATCGCCAGGTTTTCCCTTTCGGGAGAATATGGCAACAAATCCAATCGTTTGCAGGAAACAGAAGAAAGAGCAACCATACTGAAAGCAGGGGCTGAATTTGTCGTGAACAGCCCTGATAAGGGGACTTTTCAGATGGGGCTTGATCTTTATGAAATAGCGTACAACGGGAACCTTAACGGCTCGCTGGCTTTTGATATGTTAGAGGGTTTGAGTGTAGGGAGAAATTATGTGTGGACAGCGAGTCTGCAACGAACAGTAGCGAAAAACCTTCAGATGAATCTGCTTTACAACGGCAGGAAACCGGAGAATATACGCACCATACATTCGGGCAGTGTGCAGGTAAGGGCATTTTTCTGACCCCGTGATGATCTGAGGGGTATGGACAGAAAATTTTCTGATACGATCGGATAGAAGGGGGGCAGAATGTTTTCTGCCTTTAGTATGATCGGATAAATAGTAACAGGATATTTTCTCCCCCTGCTTATTAACCAATTAACAGCAAAATAGCCAATAAAATCAATGCTTTTGAAAAAGTATGTTGAAAAGTGTTTGTCAGAACCAAAAAAGGAGCTATTTTCGCAGCCCGTTTTTCGGGAAAGAAAAGAGTTAGAAATCAATAGCAATGGATACGTTAAGCTATAAAACAAGGTCAGCGAATAAGGAAACAGCTAATAAACAATGGCTTTTGATAGATGCTGAGGGGCAAACATTAGGACGTTTGAGCAGCGAGGTAGCGTCAATGCTGCGCGGCAAACATAAGACTTGCTATACACCTCATGCTGATTGTGGTGATAATATCGTAGTAATCAATGCGGATAAGATTCAGCTCACCGGCAAAAAGTGGGATGAGAAAGTATATATTCGCTATACAGGGTATCCTGGCGGCCAGCGCTTTGCTACTCCAAAGGAAACAATGGCAAAGCACCCGACAGCAATGATCGAAATGGCTGTACGGGGAATGCTTCCCAAAAATCGTCTGGGTCGCGAGCTTTTCCGCAATCTCTATGTTTACGCAGGACCTGACCATAAGCAGGAGGCTCAACAACCAAAAGAATTTACACTTAAAGGATAAGTAGTAACAGAATGGCTACAACTACCAATACATCAGGCCGCAGAAAAACAGCAGTTGCGCGCCTTTACCTTTCAGAAGGATCAGGCACTTATACCATCAATGGCAAAGATTTTAAGAATTACTTTCCGACCGAAGTGCTGCAATACCGCATTCATCAGCCATTCAATCTGACAGGGAATCAGGATAAATATGATTTTAAAGCGAATCTGGATGGAGGTGGCATTAGTGGTCAGGCAGAAGCATTGCGCCTCGCTATCAGCAAGGCTCTGATTGATATCAATCCTGAGTGGAAAGCAATATTGAAGGCAGAAGGTCTTACCACACGTGATCCACGTATGGTAGAGCGCAAGAAATTCGGACAGAAGAAAGCGAGGAAGCGTTTCCAGTTCAGCAAGCGTTAATCGTTTGCAGATACGCCCCTGCTTGTTTAGTATCCAAACTGCACGGACTCAGTTGTTTTTACAAGCGCTGGCTACCCTGTGGTTGAATAAAAGAGAATGTAAACAAGAATAATAGAAAATGGCAAAAGTTACTTTTGAAGAACTGTTGGATGCAGGTGTACACTTTGGACACCTCAGCCGCAAATGGAATCCCAATATGGCTCCGTATATATTCGGAGAGAAAAAGGGTATCCATATCATTGATCTGAATAAAACCATCATGAAATTGGACGAGGCTTCCAGAGCCTTACGTCAAATTGCAAAATCAGGGAAAAAGATACTTTTCGTCGCAACGAAAAAACAGGCGAAAGACCTCGTGTCAGAACGAGTGGGAGCTATCGGAATGCCTTATGTTACCGAGCGCTGGCCAGGTGGTATGCTTACCAACTTTGTCACTATTCGCAAAGCAGTGCGTAAAATGGCTAATATCGAAAAGATGGAGGCCGACGGAACCGCTGCAACCATGAGCAAACGCGAGCGACTCCAGCTTTCGCGTACTCACGCAAAAATGAATAAAAACCTCGGCTCCATTGCCGATATGAATCGTGTTCCGGCGGCTCTGTTTGTGGTAGATATCAGAAAGGAAAGCATTGCGGTAGCAGAGGCAAAACGCCTTGGTATTCCCGTGTTTGCAATGGTTGACACGAATAGCGACCCTCGCAAAGTGGAGTTCGCAATACCCGCAAACGACGATGCAACAAAATCTATCGGAAAAGTACTCGACATAGTGATGGAAGCAATTGCAGAAGGATTGTCAGAGCGAAAGCAGGAAAAGGATAAAGGTGCTGACGAAGCTCCGGCAGGCACATCAGAGTCTAAATCCGAAGGTCGCGGACGTAAGAGAGCACAGCCGCAGGCGTGATAATTTGCGGAAAACAGACAAATTTATTTTCTGAATTAAGTTTGAATTGAATCAATAAAAAAATGAGCACACTTACAATTACAGCAGCAGATGTCAATAAACTCCGCACTATTACCGGTGCCGGTATGATGGACTGTAAAAAAGCCCTCGTTGAGGCCAATGGTGATTTCGATGCGGCGATTGATTTGCTCCGGAAGAAAGGTCAGAAAGTAGCAGCCAACCGCAGCGATCGCGAGGCCAGTGAAGGATTGATCATTGCTAAAACTTCTGCAGATGGCAAAAAGGGTGTGCTGATCGTGCTGAATTGTGAGACCGATTTTGTAGCAAAAAATGCTGATTTCGGCACTGTAGCCAACACCATCCTCGATGCGGCATTAGCCAACAATCCTGCTTCCATTGATGATCTTAGGGCGATGAACTATACCGGAACTTCGCTGACCATTGCTGATAAAATCACCGAAGAAATCGGAAAAATCGGCGAAAAAATTGAACTTTCACAGTATAGTGTTGTAAACGCAGAGAAGGTATTTTGCTACAATCACCCCGGCAATAAACTCGCCGCAGTAGTTGGATTTAATAAAGCCACTACCGAGGAAATTGCAAAGGATGTCGCTATGCAGGTAGCGGCTATGGCACCGGTTTCTGTAGATGAAAAATCAGTTCCGGAAGAGATAAAGCTGAAAGAGATCGAGATAGGAAAAGAGTTGGCAATCAATGAAGGGAAGCCTGCTGAAATGGCGGAAAAGATTGCCCTCGGTCGGTTGAATAAATTCTTCAAAGAAAGTACGCTGCTCAACCAGGAATTTATTAAAGACAGCAAGATTTCAGTGAGTCAGTATCTGAAGGCTTCTGATAAGGATCTTACAGTGGTTGACTTTAAACGCGCTGCGTTGGGATAATTGCAGGATACTATTTGTTTATGAAATGCCCTGACACAGGGCATTTTTTTTGAACTGTCCGACGCAAAGAGATGATAGGATAGCCGGAATTTTCTCCGACCGAATTTGTTTCATTTCAGATCATTCACAGGAGGATTTCACGCCACAGTCATTCATTGATTACTTTCGCCGGTATGAGACTACTTTATTTCTTTATCATTTCGGCAGGTATTGTATCCTGTTGTCCGGGAAAACAAATTGTGCAGACTGCCACACCTACGGCGGAAACAGGTCTGGTAAGCGGAGGAAAATTATTCACTGCCTTTTATCAGCAGCAGGCAGCCGAGTACAAGGCGCTTTGTTTCCAGGCATACAATCTGGCTGCGCTCCGTCTGTCTGAGGAATTAAAAAAAACTTCTCCCCTGCCTCGTGCAGTTGTTACTGATATTGATGAAACGATGCTTGACAACAGCCCCTACGCTGTTCACCAGGCATTGCAGGGTAAAGGATATGACCTTCAGTCGTGGATGGAATGGACAGCAATGGGCGCTTGCGATACTTTGGCCGGCGCACTGTCTTTTTTTAAGTATGCAGCATCAAACAGTGTTGAAATATTCTATATCAGCAACAGGGAAGAGGGCGAAAGAGAAGGTACATTAAAGAATCTGCAGCGATATGGTTTTCCGTTTGCGGACAATGAACATCTCATTTTACGCGAATCTGAGTCCAGTAAAGAAAGCAGAAGACAGCGCGTGGCTGCGACACATAACATTGTTCTTTATCTTGGTGACAATCTTCCCGACTTTCATTCCTATTATGATAAAAAACCAATGGAAGAAAGAGAAAAGGTAACCGTTGGTTTTGCAGCAGAATTCGGGAAAAGGTTCATTGTTTTACCCAACCCGAATTACGGCGACTGGGAAAGCTCTTTGTACAATTACAGACATCAAATAACAAAGGAGGAGATGGACAAGAAGATAAGAGAGATATTGAAGAATTATTGAGGATTTTGCGGGGATAAAAATTTCAGTTGTCGAATACATCTAATGAATCTCTGCTGTGCCTTCTCACCTCCGCAGGTTTTGCGCGTTATTCACTTGGCATTCTTTGAGTGAGCCGCTTCCTGTGAAAATCGGCTCATAAAAGCATATAAAAAAAGGTGTTCTTTCTTCCTTGAATGACTGATAGCAACTGCGAGAGCTTGGCGGCAGTAGTATGGAAGGCTATTGCAGGTGCTCCCGAATCCCTACCTTTGCCGCCGCAAAAAAAAAATTATGGCGCTTAAATGCGGTATTGTTGGATTGCCCAACGTTGGTAAATCAACTCTTTTTAACTGTCTGTCGAATGCAAAAGCCCAGGCGGCTAATTTTCCCTTTTGTACTATTGAACCCAATGTCGGTACTATTACAGTGCCGGATCAGCGACTGAATAAACTGGCAGAACTGGTATCTCCCGAACGCATCGTGCCTACTACTATTGAAATTGTGGATATTGCCGGATTAGTTAAAGGAGCAAGCAAGGGCGAAGGATTGGGAAATAAATTTCTTGCCAATATCAGGGAAACTGATGCCATCATTCACGTACTGCGATGTTTTGATGACCCCAATGTAGTGCACGTGGATGGCTCGGTAAACCCTGTCAGAGACAAGGAGATCATTGATATAGAACTCCAACTGAAAGATCTAGAAACCGTAGAAGGGAGAATTACCCGCGTACAACGCGCTGCCAAAGCAGGCGACAAGGAGGCGAAAAAAATGTACGATTATCTTGAGCGTGTTAAGGAAGCACTGGAACAGGGAAAAAGTGCACGGACTGTCATACCGCATAATGCCGATGAGGAAGATATCAGCAAGGAATTGCAACTGCTCACCAATAAGCCGGTGCTATATCTCTGCAATGTAGAAGAAGCGGCAGTGGTTACTGGAAACGCATTCGTAGAGCAAGTGCGCAACGCAGTAAAAGATGAAAATGCTGAAGTCTTAGTAATAGGCGCTGCCATAGAAGCTGATATTGCTTCACTCGAAACCTTCGAAGAGAGGCAGATGTTTTTGAATGACCTTGGACTGGAGGAAGCCGGTGTTTCCAAGTTGATCAATGCCGCCTATAAATTGTTGAACCTGCAGACATACTTTACTGCTGGAGTAAAGGAGGTGAGGGCGTGGACGATCCACAAAGGCGATACAGCCCCACAGGCTGCCGGTGTAATCCACACAGATTTTGAAAAAGGATTTATCCGCGCTGAGGTCATCAAATACGATGATTTTATACATTTCCGCTCTGAAGCTGCTGTGAAAGAAGCCGGAAAAATGGGAGTGGAAGGAAAGGAATACGTGGTGAAAGATGGCGACATCATGCACTTCCGGTTCAATGTCTGACCATTTGTATTGTTAATTTACTGGTTTTTTTTCTAAATGAAGTTCATTTATGTAGTTTTAATTGCTGTATTTCTACTGACAGTAGATTCCTGTGGAGAACGCCAGGAGCATATTACTACCACTGATGATAACCGAACAATCATTCGGCAGGTAATGGACAAACAACAGGAAGACTGGAATAAGGGAAATATTGATGGCTTTATGCAGGGTTACTGGAAAAGTGACTCGCTTCAGTTTGTCGGGAAACGCGGAATTACCCTTGGGTGGAATTCTGCGCTGAACAATTACAAAGAAAGCTATCCGGATGCGGCGGCGATGGGGCGATTGCAATTTTCCAATATTGCAGTGGAAATTTTGTGCGATGATTTGGCTTATGCGACCGGCAAATGGGAATTGTTCAGGACTTCTGATACTCTTGAAGGCCATTATTCACTTCTCTGGAAAAAATTAAACCACCAGTGGGTCATCGTGTCAGATCATAGCAGTTGATATATGGAGGCTCCCATCACACTAATTATTGTTGCAGTAACGGTGCTTGTCTCCTGGCAGGCGTTTAACCGGTCAGGTATTTTTGAAAAACTGATGTTGAATCCATACAGCGTCAAACACCGGAAAGAGTATTATCGTATTGTGTCTCATATTTTTGTTCATGCAGATTATGTTCACCTCGCTTTTAATATGTACACCTTTTACTCTTTCGGAAGGGCTATGGAGCGCCTTTTTACGGATGAGTATTATTTCGGACTGGTTTTTTCCGGCAAGCATTATTGGGGAGACGTGAACGGGAAAATTCTGTTCGTCGCACTTTACGTACTTGGCGGGGTGGTTGCGGCATTGCCTTCTCTTAGAAAACATTCGGATAATTATGGCTACAATGCTGTGGGAGCTTCCGGAGCCGTTTCTGCGATCATGATGGCTTTCATGATCATGTTTCCCGAAGGACAGATCGGTTTTTTTATGATCATCCCAATGCCCGCGTGGGCCGGCGCTCTTGTTTTCCTCGCGCTGGAACATTATCTCAGCCGAAGGGGTGGTACTCATATTGCTCACGATGCGCATATTTGGGGGGCTTTGTTCGGCATTCTTTTCATCTGCTTGCTCGATATAGATTTTTTGGTCAATTTTATTCACCATGTCAAAACTTCCATTGGGCTATAACCCGATAACGATTGCCACTGCGCATCTGCCGGTATTTTAGGGGCAGGAAATTTTCTGCTCCTACCTGAACTTCATCCCTACGGGGCTTAATTACGAAGGACACCCAAAACACAAACAACTATTCTGCCTATACAAGGGTTTCGGAAGGCATGAATTCTTAACCGCACAAAACCGGGAAACGGTGATAGGCATTCAATAGATGGCAGCAAAAAATATTCAAATACCCAGAAAGACAGATGATATATTGTAATTTTTCTTTATTTTTAATGCAGCCTTAATAAAGCAGCCTATTGCATTATGATTAAAAGATATTTCCTGTTTTTGCTTGTTCTTTCCCGGTGGGAGAATTTGTCTGCACAGCTTTTTTCCAACAGCAGTAATCTTCTTCCCGGAGTTTATCACAGTGGCGGAGTGACGGGGGTGGCGGATATGAATAATGACGGTCGTGATGATATTATCATCATGGACGAGAGCAGGAAACTCCGCATTGCTTACCAGCAGGCCAATGGTACTTTTACCGGTTCTTATTTCGGCTCCGTTTCAAACAAAAACCAGTGGGGAATGTGCGTTGGAGATATTGATAACGACGGACATTTTGATGTGATGTGCGGAGGAAATTATGATGGAGTACACCTCGTGAATATCAATACTCCCTCCGACTTTTCGCTGTCAAATCTTCCCAATAGCAGCATCTATATGCAGGCTTGTAATTTTGCCGACATCAATAACGACGGCTGGCTCGATGCCTTTGCCTGCCACGATGAAGGCGAAAGTATCATTTTCAAAAACGATGGTAGCGGCTCTCTGATTGACGGAAATGACCTGATTGATTTTACTATATACCCGGAGAGTGATAATTCAGGCAACTACGGTTCGGTATGGTCTGACTTTGACCGCGATGGTGATATTGACTGCATGGTTGCCAAATGCAGACAATTTGTATCCAATGCGTTGGATCCCCGGCGAACCAATGTTCTCCTTGTCAACGACGGAAACAATGTGTATCACGACGAGGCCCATGAGAGGGGTCTCGTAAATCTTCAGCAATCATGGACTACCGACTTTGCCGATATTGATAACGACGGTGATTTCGACTGTATTATTTCTACTCACAGCGGAACGCTCGAATTGTATGAAAACAACGGTTTTGGATATTTTACCAATATTACCACCGGCTCCGGGCTGGAGATCAGCGGTTTTTTCCTACAGGTGAAAGCGGAAGATTTTGATAATGACGGATGGGTGGATATTATCTATGCAGGCGGTGTCGAAGGATTTTTACACAATAACGGAGACCAGACTTTTTCTCCCATGAGTGATATGTTTCCTTATGACGAGGATGTATTGCATTCATTTGGCATCGGCGACCTCAATAATGATGGTTGGCAGGATATATACGCCAGTTATGGAAGCCAGTATGTGGACCCCGATTTTATGCATCCCGATCAGCTTTTTCTAAATAACGGCGGATCGAATAACTGGATTTCTTTTGATCTGCAGGGGACGATCAGCAACCAATCGGCAGTGGGCGCTATTGTTGAAATTTACGGTCCTTGGGGAATACAGGTGCGGGAAGTAAGAGCCGGTGAAAGTTATGGAATATCCAATTCTTTCTTACTTCATTTCGGAATAGCAAATGCCGCATCCATAGAGTATGCGGTGATTCACTGGCCAGCAGGCGGAATTGAGGTGCTCGAATCGCCGGCTATCAATACTGTACATTCTATCAATGAAACGCCGTGTACACCACCGCAGGTTTCGGTTTCGACTGAAGGAAATTTAACCATCTGCTCCGGTGAGAGCATATCATTGAATGTAGATGATTTTGCCGGAACTTTTTTGTGGAATAACGGAGAGACTTTCCCATCCATTTCCGTATCTGAAGCGGGTCAATACATGGTTTACGCTTTTGACAATACCGGCTGTGCCGGCTCTTCAAATGTACTTGATGTACAGATAGCCACTATAGAATCAGCGGTGATTCATATCAATGGCGAAACTGAATTTTGTGAAGGGATGTCTGCGGAACTGACCGCGAGCAATGGTTTGTCCTACTCGTGGAGCAATGGTGCGGACGAGCAGACCATCGTTGTAAACGAAAGCGGAATTTATTCTGTAACGATACACGGTCTATGCAATGATGCAACTTCTGATCCGGTAGAAATAATAGTATTTGACACTCCAGATACCCCGCAAGTGAATGATATTGCCATTGATCCACCATCGTCAGTAACATTTACTTATACAGGGAATGATGTGCGGTGGTACGACAGTGAAAACGCTGATATTCCGGTAGCTACGGGCAATACCTTTACCACGCCGGTACTCAGCGAGACTACTTCTTTCTGGGTCGAAGACGTGATGACTCACGAAGGTCTGTCCGGCTCAGGTGGAAAATTGAATAAGGAGGATTCGCCCAATGGAAATTATGCCGCCACTCCTGGTTATTACCTGCTCTTTGATGCATTAGAAGACATTACGATTACCTCTGTAAAAGTGTATGCTGCAAATGCAGGGAACAGAACGATCAAGGTCATTGGCTCCGGCGAAGAGGAAATTGCCTCCGGCGTTTTTTCACTTCCTTCCGGTGAGTCGGTGGTTGATCTGAACTTTTTTATTCCGCAGGGCAACGGGTATGGACTTATGTGTAGCAATAGCAATCCGCAACTGTGGCGCGACAGGAATCTCGACGTTGACACCCCATTCGATTTTCCATATAATATAAATGATCTTGCCACCATTACCTCTACTTCGGTGGTGGGAAATAATGCCGACAATTATTATTATTTCTTTTACGACTGGAAAGTGGAAACAGCCACTTATGAATGCCCCAGCCCAAGAGAAGAGGTGCAGGTGGTTGTAACCGGTGTTCCGGAAATGGAGTGGCAGTCTGCGTTTTCAGCTTTTCCTAACCCCGCCAATGATGTGCTCAATATATCGTTTAACGATAATACGAGCAGACTTTTTATCCTGAGCATCATTGATCAAACTGGAAGGATGATTACTACTGAAAAATGGAACTGTTACGCTGGA
>JADLBA010000144.1 GCA_020848015.1 Crocinitomicaceae bacterium
AAAGCGTCATTACTGAACCGATGTATTCACTCTTGGTAATGACTTGTGCTTTGATGTATGGCTCTTCCACGTAATCCAACTTTCCCGGATCAGGAAGCTCGGAAGGATTGTGTATCTCTAACTTTTCGCCTTTTGTGGTGTAGGCAAAGTAGCTTACGTTGGGAACGGTAGTAATTACGGTCATGTCGAACTCCCGTTCAAGTCGTTCCTGGATGATCTCCATGTGTAGCATTCCGAGAAATCCACAGCGGAATCCAAAGCCGAGAGCAGCAGAACTTTCCGGTTCAAATACAAGCGAAGCATCGTTCAACTGAAGTTTCTCCATGCTGGCGCGGAGTACTTCATACTCATCAGTATCTACCGGATAAACTCCTGCAAATACCATCGGTTTTACATCGGTAAAGCCTTTTACCGCTTCGGAACATGGGTTTTCGATGGTGGTAAGAGTATCACCTACCTTCACCTCAGTAGCTGTTTTTATACCTGAAATGATATAGCCGACATCTCCTGCGCTTACGCTGTTGCGCGGGAGCAGATCAAGTCCGAGAACACCTACTTCATCTGCCTCATATTCCGTGTTTAGGTTCATGAATTTCACCTTGTCGCCTTTGCGCAGAGTTCCATTCATGATCCGATAATATGCGATGATACCACGGAAAGAATTAAAAACGGAGTCGAATATCATTGCCTGCAGTGGCGCATCTGGATCGCCGGTGGGTGCAGGGATACGATCACAGATGGCAGCAAGTATTTCATCTACACCCTGACCTGTTTTACCGCTGGCAATGAGAATTTCATCGCGCTTGCAGCCGATTAGATCCACTACCTGGTCTTTTACCGACTCTGGCTCTGCATTGGGAAGGTCAATCTTATTGAGCACCGGAATGATCTCGAGACCATGCTCTACCGCGAGGTAGAGGTTGGAAATGGTTTGCGCCTGTATTCCCTGAGTACAATCTACAATTAATAATGCTCCTTCACAGGCTGCAATGGAACGTGACACCTCGTAGCTGAAATCCACGTGGCCAGGGGTATCTATCAGGTTTAGCACATATTCTTCCTCATTGTGCCGGTGTTTCATCTGGATGGCGTGTGCCTTGATGGTAATTCCTTTCTCGCGCTCGAGATCCATATCGTCGAGGGTTTGAGCTACGAGTTTGCGTTTATCAACCGTTCCGGTTACCTGTAGCAGGCGGTCGGCCAGCGTACTTTTCCCGTGGTCAATGTGCGCGATAATGCAAAAATTCCGGATGTTCTTCATTTACTCTCCCAAAAAACAGGCGGCAAAAATAGGGCTTTGAGCCTCATCTGCCTGTTGGAAATGAATAAGTTTAGGGTTTTTGACGAATTGAGGGTATCAAAGACACGTAAATTTGCATTTTGAATCGATCCTTGTTATGCTGAGAGTATTTTTCCTGCTGGGGTGTTTCCTTATTATTAAAACCGGATTGTGGTCACAGGTTCCGGGAATGTATTACTGCGGACAGGCAGAAGAGCGGACAAGGAGATTGCAGCAACATCCGGAGTTGGAGGAAGAGTCTAAGCTGGCTAACATTTTTCTCGATACTTATACTAAACAATTAGAAGAATCCAGAGGAGGCGGAGATGAATTATATATCGTTCCCATCGTTTTCCATGTAATACACAACAATGGGCCGGAAAATATTTCTGACGAACAAATCCTTGATGGCCTGAGTATCCTGAACAGGGATTTCCGAAAACAAAACGAAGATATTACCGATGTCGTCAATGAATTTGCAGGAATTACCGCTGATATCAACATTGAGTTTCGCCTTGCCACGTATGATCCCAACGGTGAATGTACTAAGGGGATTAACCGCATTCAAAGTACACTCACCAATTTTGGGAATGAGCAAATGAAGTCGCTTATTTTCTGGCCGAGAAATAAATACCTGAACGTATGGATTTGTGCCGATGCATCCGGAGCCGCCGGTTATACCAATATGCCCGGCGATGTAAATAGCCCGTGGGATGCAGCATCCGATGGTATCGTGATTCGCGCTGACTATGTTGGAAGTATCGGCACAAGCTCCATCACCAAATCGCGCACACTTACCCATGAGGCAGGACACTGGCTCAACCTGCACCACTGCTGGGGATCTTCCAATACTCCCGAACTGCCGGGCAACTGTAGCACAGATGATCTTGTCAGCGATACACCGAACACAATAGGATATTACTCCTGCAATCTCAATGGTCATTCCTGCGGAAGTCCCCTCGATAATGTACAGAACTATATGGAGTACTCTTTTTGTACCCGAATGTTTACTCAGGGGCAGCGCACACGGATGAGGGCTGCAATCAACTCGCCGATCGCACAACGCAATCAGCTCATCACACAAAACAACCTGATCAATACAGGGGCAATCAATCCGTCGATGTGCTTTGTTGATTTTATTGTGAGCAAAACAGCGGGATGCACCGGAGAAGAAATTCAGTTTACTGATGAATCCTATCATGGAGTTACCGGCTGGGTTTGGAATTTTGGTGACGGCACCACCATTAGTGGAAGTGATCCGGTAGTGTACCAGAACCCTGTTCATATTTATTCAGAGCCGGGAACATACACCGTGACTCTTACCGTGAGCAATTCACAGGGATCTCTTTTTATTGCGAAGAATAACTATATACGGATCATTGGCCCTGATGAGCTCGATACTCCAATTATCGAGGGCTTTGAGTCTTCATGGCCGGCGAATAAATGGCTGCTTGAAAACCAAGACGGCAACTATACCTGGGAGGTCTCTCCAAGTGCACATTACTCAGGTAGCAAAGCACTGAAACTGCGGAATTTTAATAATACCGCGTATGATAATTCCGATGCACTGATTTCTACCACCATTGATATGTCGGGAATGGACACGGTCTATCTGAGCTATCGTTGGGCTTATGCAAATAAAACGGAAGCTACCGATGATCGCCTTCGTGTCAGCGTTTCTTCCGACTGTGGCGACCATTGGAGCCTCAAGCGCAATCGCCGGGGGCTTACCAATCTTCCAACGGCTCCAGGAACTGCATCGGCCTTCACCCCAAGCGGAATTAGTCAATGGAGTGGTGAAACAGTGGTGATAGATGAGCCTTCAATGATGACCAATATGTTCAGAGTAAAGTTTGAATTTCTCGGCAGAGGAGGAAACAATATTTTTCTCGACGATATCAATATTGAAAGTGTAGGTGATGGTACATCAGTAATGAATTTCAGCCGCGATATGTCTTTCCGGGTTTACCCGAACCCCTCCAGGAGCGATATGGTGCTGGAGATTGATCTTGCCGGCCACAGCCCCCTGCGGATAACGCTGTTGAATAGTATCGGGCAATTGTGTGATATAATCGCCGATACTAAAATTCCATTGGAAAACAGGTTTATCATCCCTGCAAAACCTCCGGGAGTTTACCTGTTGGTAATAGAACATAACGGGCAACGTTCATCGCGCAGGGTTATTTTCGAATAATCCCTTCATTGCTTTACGCTTCATTTTTTCGTATTGCTCAACCGTCCGAACTTCTATTCTTTTTCTTGAATCATGTTGACTTTTTCCCGACTCAATTTCTATATACATTGGTTTTTTTGATATGCCCTACCTTTGGTGCCCATCATTAAAAAGTGTTTATGATTGAAAAAATGACGAAGAAATCGGGGCAAACAGATGCTGAAGCGATTGTCTTTCTGAAAAATAATATCTCTGAACTTCAGTTGCCGAAAGAAGAGCAGATTTTTGTTAGCAACGAGGTAAAGGGAGGAAAAGAAATGGTTACGCTGCAACGACTTAATCGCGTTGCTTTTTTTATCCCTGTCTCAAAAGAAACGGATGATGCCGGTCTCGAAGCACTTCGCGGAAAAGGAAATGATATCCAATCGGTAGTGAACCGGATGAAAATATCATCGCTACGACTGAATGATCGTTCGGGGAATGACTCTGCCGGCAGAGCAGTAGCCGAAGGAATTGCACTTGGAAACTATCAGTTTCTGAAATACCTGAAGGCAAAAAAAGAAAAACAAAATAGTCTCGGACATATTTATGTCGAAAGAAAATCCGGCAACTCTTCGGAAATTGAAGAACTCAATGTACTGACTGCTGCGACGCTCCTGGCTCGTGATCTGGTAAATGAACCCGTATCTTTTTTAACTGCTGAACAGTTTTCAAAAGAAATGGTGCGTGCCGGAAAAATGGCCGGTTTCAAAGTGGAAGTGCTGAATAAAAAGCAGATCGAAGCCCATAAGATGGGCGGACTACTCGCGGTGAACAGGGGAAGTATAGATCATCCTACATTCACCATTATGGAATACAAACCTAAAAATGCCAAGAATAAGAAGCCGGTAGTATTGATCGGTAAAGGCGTAGTGTTCGATACCGGAGGTTTGAGTCTGAAGCCTACTCCTGGTTCAATGGATGAAATGAAATGCGATATGGCGGGAGCTGCCGCTGTTGTAGGTGCAATGTATTCCATTGCGGGAAATAAGTTGCCCGTGCACGTTGTTGGCTTGGTGCCTGCAACCGATAACCGGCCAGGAATGAATGCAGTGGCACCACAGGATATTATCACGATGCACGATGGAAGCACCGTCGAAGTGCTGAATACTGATGCGGAAGGAAGGTTAATCCTCGCCGATGCATTGTCTTATGCAAAAAAATATAATCCAGAATTATGCATTGATCTCGCAACACTCACAGGAGCTGCCGTGAGAGCTATCGGATCATACGCCAGTGCAATTATGGGCACCGCCTCACACAGCGCTATGAAAAAACTGGCGGAAAGTGGTATGAGTGTTTGGGAAAGAACGGTAGAGTTTCCGTTGTGGAAAGAATATGGCGATGAAATGAAGAGCGATATTGCCGACCTGAAAAATCTCGGCAGCGCAAATGCCGGACAAATTACCGCCGGAAAATTCCTCGAGCATTTTACTGATTACCCTTGGATACATATTGATATTGCCGGCCCCGCCTATATCAATGGAGCAAATAGCTACAGAACAAAAGGAGGGACAGGAGTAGGGGTTCGTCTGCTATTTGATTTTATTAAAAAGAATTATTGCTGATTTATTATGTCTGAAAAAAAACACGAAACACTCCGGGTGGCTATCACATCCGGAGATATCAATGGGATTGGGGTTGAAACGATTCTCCGCGTTTTCAGTGACCTGCGCATGACTGATCTGCTTACGCCTGTAATCTATGCACACCCGGAAGTGATCAGGTACTATAAAAAAATAAATAATATTGAAGAGTTTCAATACAACGGAATCAATACTGCTGCCGAAGCAGTACACCGCAAGGTGAATCTGATAAATGCGTGGAAAGAATATAAAGGAATTCCGGAACCGGGAAAAGCTACCCGTGAAGCCGGAGAATTTTCTTTTAGAAGCCTTGAAATGGCGGTGCAGGATCTCGCGTCCAATAAAGTAGATGTATTAGTCACCGCACCGATCAATAAGGACATGATCCAAAGCAGGGATTTTTCATTTCCCGGACATACCGAATACCTCGCAAAAATTGCCGGAACCGACAAGGTGTTGATGTTTCTTGTAAGCAGCACACTGAAGGTGGGTATCGTCACCGGACATCTGCCGCTGAAGGATGTTGCGCCAAATATTACTAAAGAAAAAATACTTGGAAAGCTCGCGCTGATGCAAGAAAGCCTGATACGCGATTTCACCATCAACAAGCCGCGGATAGCCGTTTTGGGATTGAATCCTCATGCGGGCGATAATGGTCTGCTTGGCAATGAAGAGAAAGAGATCATTGCGCCGGCAGTGCGCGAAGCTTACGACAAGGGAATGTACGTTTTCGGCCCCTATGGTGCCGACGGATTTTTTGGCAGCGGAACTTACACCCAATTTGATGCCGTGCTGGCTATGTATCACGATCAGGGGCTTACTCCTTTCAAAGCCTTAGCGTTCGATTCGGGAGTCAACTATACCGCCGGACTTCCTATTGTCCGAACCTCTCCCGATCATGGAACAGGATACGATATTGCGGGCAAGGGAAAGGCAGATGAGTCTTCATTGAGAGCCGCAATTTTTCTCGCCTGCGATATTTACCGCAGCCGTAAAAGATACAGGGAAATGTCAGCGAACCCCCTGCAGAAACAGGATGTAAGGGAGAGCCGCGATGATAGACGCGAATGATCATTCGGTTTTATTACACACACGATATTGAAAATAACGATTCTCTGTATTGGTAAAACATTGTCTCCTTTCCTCAAAGAAGGAACCGGTCATTATCTGAAAAGACTCAGTTATTATGCAAAAACAGAATACAGAGAACTCCCGGATATCACCTCCAAAGGCTTGTCTCCCGAACAACTGAAAGAAAAAGAAGGAGAGGTGATTCTGAAATATCTGAAACCTGACGATACCCTTGTGCTGTTAGACGACAAAGGAAAAAACCTTTCATCGGAAGAGCTTGCCAACTGGCTGCAGAAAAAAATGAATGGATCGGTAAGGCATTTAGTTCTCGCTGTTGGCGGGGCTTTCGGATTTTCTCCTAAAGTTTACGAGCGAGCCGAAGCGTTGCTCTCTTTTTCGAAAATGACTTTTTCACACGAAATGATCCGTCTCATACTGGTAGAGCAATTGTACAGAGCGCATACTATTCTCAAGGGAGAAAAATATCATCATCCTTAATTGTTGCTTAATTGATAAAATCGGTGTTTTCAAAGCGGATTATTCAGCCGGCTTCGCTGTGCTTCTGCAGTTGCCGGTAACCCGTCAAAAATTTCTATACCAAAGACGGAGCAAATAGTTGAGAGCAACGTTTTTTTTACTTCGCCGAGATCAATTTTTTTTCCCAGTTCCTGGTTCATCGAAGTAACGGCTTTATCGCTGATGCCGCAGGGTATGATGTTTCCGAAATAGGATGTGTCTGCATTGACATTGAAGGCAAACCCGTGCATTGTAACCCAGCGGCTGCATTTAACGCCCAGCGCGGCAATTTTTCGTGCTTTTTGCGGGTTCTCTCCGTCAATCCAGACACCGGTGAGACCTTCTACACGCCCTGCCACAATACCATATTCAGCAAGGGTCAGTATGATTGCCTCCTCGAGATAACGCAGGTAGCGGTGAATGTCGGTAAAAAAATGATCCAGATCGAAAATAGGGTAGCCAACGATTTGCCCTGGTCCGTGATAGGTGATATCACCACCACGGTTGATCGGATAAAAATGGGCTCCCACCTTCTTCAGCCCCGCATCGTCGAGCAAGAGATGGGAAATATCACCGCTTTTTCCAAGAGTATAAACATGAGGGTGCTCTACGAACAGCAGGTAATCCTCGGTCGAAAGTTGCTCGTTAGCCGGCAGGCTGCGATTAGCCAGCTTTCTCTCTGTAGTCCCTGTAAATAGAAATTCCTGAACATCCCAGCATGGCCGGTAGTCCATTTTACCGAGATCTTTGAAAAAGACACGTTTCAAAGAAGGGTCATTCGATTTTTGAGAGTTCATTCTTTAAAAACACGATTGCCGGAATGGCTATGGCATCTTCTTTCCTTATTTCTGCCAGTTCAATGCTCACCACATCGCCGAGGTGGATCAGGTAGAGACTTTGCTCAACCGCACTTTTGCCCTTTGACCATACTTCGATGATAGTATCACATTTTTCACTGATCAGTTTTTTGCTGATATCCATTCTCACTTGTGTGCGCTTATGATCATCTTCATTTCTGAGAATGATTACCGCAAAACGATTATCGCCACCTGTCCATCCTACCAGTTCATTGTGATTCATTTCAGGAAATACATGGTGCCAGCAGAGCATTTTTGCATTTTCATTTATCTGCTGCCGCCAGCGGACGATAACACCTTCATAACCTGCCTCGCTGTATAGCACTGGAACTCTGTTAGCGAAAAGTGATGCAATATTTTTTGCTGTGCTGTTGATTTCTGCAGAAGAATTTTCGATCAATGCGATACTTTCCTCAATTTCTTTTTCAAAGTTGTGCGCGATCAGTCCGTAATTTTTCAGCAGGAAGAACAATTGCACAAAACTGAATCCAAACATTGCTCTCGGCGGATTCCCCCCGGGAATTACAATGCAGTTGATATTATTTTCCGCCGCAAGTGCCCTGATCTTTCCGCCACTGGTGATGCAGGCCACTTCTGCGCCTTTTGATCTCGCCTCGTGGAGTGCTGCCAAGGTCTCTTCCGTATCTCCGCTGTAACTTGAAATGATCGCAAGCGTGTGTTTATTCACAAAAGAAGGCAACACATAGTCATTGTTACAGAGAACGGGCACAGGGCAGTGGGCAGCAATCAATTGAGAAACTATCTTTCCGCCGATTCCGGATCCTCCGAGACCAGAGATGACAACATTTTCAATTTTTGCCGCAGAGGTAGTTAGCGAAGCTAATCGGCCAATTTCCAGTGCTGCACGAAGATGTTGCGGGAAGGCTTCTACCAGTTCTTTCATCAATTTTTTCGTATTCTATTGAATCGCAAATGTAAGTCTATTTGAAGGGAAGAGTAGCGGAGCTTTTTTCCGGTCTTCCAAGAGCGAAAAAAGCCCCTGTTGTCAAACAGAGGCAGATTGTAATAGCAATTCAATGGAATTAATTTTCTTTGGCAATGGGATTGGCTAACCCTGAGTAATCGGTCAGCTCCATCTTAATTGAACCCACCATGATCTTTGCCTTGGCAAGAACCGGAAGATGGTTTGCATCGTCTGATATCCAAACACTCAAGTCTTCTTCTTTTTTGAAAACACGACCCTTTTGAACAACGGGGGCAAATCGGATACACCTGAATTTTCCAGAGCCTATTTCAATGGTCTCTTTGCCGATATATTTCATTTTTAATGGATATATTTCATCATCAATCAGCGTCATTACCGTAAATATATCGCCCTTTTTTGCTGTTGAATAATCAACGGTTCTCGCGTAAAAATAAGAGCTGAGCATATCCTGCATAAATGCGGCAGTCATATAAGAATTGCCTTTCATATCCGTATAGGCTTTTTTCTCAGGAGCAAACGTATAATCCTGATTGATGCGATAGCCGCCTTCGTCGCAGTTGCGAATAAAGCGGTAAGGAAAAATACCCTGCTTGTCAATATAGGTTTCGTAGCGGTCTCTGACTTTGAAAAACCAATCGAAGGTACCGAGGCTGCGTCCTTCACCTACAACATGATAGGCTTCACGGGTGCCGAATTTAAACGGGCTGTCTTTTACTGTAATGGTAGCGGTGCCGGCATTGATAAGCCCATAATGAATGCGGTAAGTAACTTTTTCTCCTGATTTAAAAGCGTGGTTATTGATTTCCCGGAGGTCTGAGACCGGGAGATAATCTAACTTTACTTTGGCAGGCTTGGTTGTCTGGGCGACAACAATCATTGCTGTCATCAACCCGATGGATAAAAGTGTAATTCTAAGGCTCATGCCCCCCTTTTCCCAAAGTACAGGCCAAAATTGATATTTAGTGCTTCTATTCATTTACTGAGAAAAAAATCTTTTTCCTCTCGTGGTATTGAGAGTAACTATTGGCTTTCTATCAATGCAATACATTTTAATTCAATAGCAATCGGCGTGGGCAGTGAATTTACCTCAACGGTTGTTCGGCAGGGCTGTGCTTCCTTGAAGTATTCAGCATAGATACGGTTATAGGTTTGAAAATCCCGTTTCATGTCCACCAGAAAAACAGTCACATCTACGAGGTTTTCCCATTTTGATCCGCTGGCTTCGAGTATTGTGCGCACATTATTAAATACGCTGTGGCATTGTGCTTCAAAGTCGAACGAAACAAAATTTCCGTTATTGTCGGTGGTCAGCCCCGGAACACCGCTGTCGGAAGCGTCACTTCCGGCAATGCGCGGGCCTACGCCCGATAAAAAAAGAAGATTTCCGGCTTTCCTTGCATGTGGATATAGTCCTATTGGCTTGGGAGCCTGTTCAGAAGAGATGGAGGGCGATTGGCTGGTCATTTACTGGCTGATTATGAATACTGCTTTTTTATACTGTTTTGTGCAAAATGAAGCGACAAGTGCTGGCAATTCATTTTTAATCATTGCGAATAGATCACTTTACCTGTCCTTACTTCCCTGCCTGTCCGGATAATGTAAAGGTAAGTTCCCTGTGTGAGTTCTCCTGCCGGCTTCCACTTAACATATCTCTCACCAGGTTTTCCTCCTTCGACCCGGAGAGTATCGGCTTTTTTCCCGACGATGTCATAAATTTCGATGACCGATGTGAGGCTCTCTTTTGTATGAAAGAAAAAATTGATTTCTGTGCTAAAAGGATTCGGGAAACAGGATACTTTGTTTTGCAAAACGGAAAAATTCTCTACAGAAGCCGCTTCTACCGGGGGTAACTGTGCGGTATAGATACCATTTCCGTGTGTGCCGATAGAAATTTTTCCATCAAAGGGACGGGCAGTTACCATGTTGATGATCATGTTACCGATCGTTTCTGAGCCTTCCATTTCCCAGACTGTATTTGCGCCATCTAACAATTGGGTGCTGAAAAGGCCGGCACTTGTGCCTGCAAAATAAATAGCCGGTTCGGATGAATAGATTTCGACCCAATATACTGCCGGCCCGGCACCCGTTCCGTCGGGGTTTTCTTCGAGGTTTCCACTCACATCTGTCCAATTAGCTCCTCCATCGGTTGTATGAAAAATGCTGGGGATATTGTAAGGAGAAAAACTCAACAGCACCTCATCGGGATTGAAATCGTTGGCTGTGATACAAGACGCATAAGAATTGGAAGGAAACTCTGCTCCTGTAATGACTGTTCTGACGGGTGTTCCATAGCAGTCATCTATCCGGTAGGCACGCCCCTGAGTGGTAGCATAATAAATAATAGAGTTATCAATCAACGGCTTGTCAAGACACGAAATACTTCCTGCGGTGGTCGGTACAGTGCTGGCATTGATCTGCACCCACTGGTTATTTGGCAAAGGGTTTAAGTAATTCCCTGTTACCGGAATTGAACTCACCTGTGGCAGGTACCAGAGGGTTTTATTCCCTGCAATGAAAAGATCGTCATTGTTCCAGGGGTCTATCAGCAGTGGATTGATGAAAAGTGCCGTTGGGCCGTTTTGTGGATCAATACGTTCCGTGCTGAGCAATTGCCCTTCCGGGCCAATGATCTTTTTGTACATACGTCCTTCCTGACTACTGGTAATAATGTAATTCCTTCCTTGTGGAATCGCGCAATAAGCACCATCATCAGCGTGTACTTCTTTCCAGTTTACTCCATTGTCTGAAGAATGAGTGAGCCAGGTACCATTGTCCTGCATACCTCCTATCACAAAGTCGCCGGTTGCCTGACCCTGCTCCATTGCAACCGTATAAAACTGTGTAGTGACATAGCCGTGATTCAGCGGAGTCCAGGATACACTGTCGGCAAGACAGTTATCCGTCCGGTATAGACCACCGTCGTTTGAATTGAACATCACATGACTATTCGACGGGAGAAAAGCAAACGAATGCTGATCGCTGTGATGGGATGGATAGCTGTAATCAATCGGGTTGGCTTCATTGCACCGGTAACCACCTATCCATTTGCTATTGTCAGTTGCAAATGCGTCATCACTTCTGTGAATGTTGATACCGCCGATAAACAATACATTGGGTTCAGTAGGATGATGTGCTAAGCACAGATCATAGCTGTACTGCGAACGAAAAGTACCAAAATCAAAATCAACTCCGATAAAAAGTTCACAGGGAGTATCGGGCAGATTGAGAGAGCGGTTTTCCCAAGTTCCCCCTGCATTACTGCCATCGCCATTGATATAAGTGTATTTATAAAGAAAGTGATCTATCGGATAGTTGCTGTTGCCGATAGTTTCTCCGAAAAAGTAAACCTCGTTTTCGTTTTGTGGATTAATACAAGTTAAAGTTCTTCTGAGATTAGAAATTTCGGGAACCACCGGATCAATGGAAGTCCATTCGGTGCCGTTGACAGAGCGGTAAAACCCGCCGCCATTTGTTCCATTGTCGCTGAAGGTGGCATATAATACTCCGGAAGGAGTGATCATGATATTAGAAAATTCTGAAGGAGAGGAGGTAAAGCCCAATACATGTTCCCACGTATTTCCGCCATCAACACTCCTGATAATACCATTGAAAACAGCGGCGTACAGCACATCCTGGTTGGCAATGGTGTGATCCACGATAATGTTCCAGATAAAATCATAGCTGCCGTTTTGCAATATATTTTGCGGAGTATGACTGGCAGTCGAAGCTAATTGCTGCCAGGTTACTCCTCCGTCTGTACTTTTAAACATTCCGTCACCGCTGAAAAGACTGCTAAACGATGTCCCGCTGACCACACCGTAAAATTCTTCGCCTGTCCCCATATACCAGGTACTCTCATGGCCTGCCCTTGGATCCTGAATAACACAGCTTACACTGTGCAACTGTTCGGGCGCTGTGGTCTTTGTCCAGTGTAAACCTCCGTCAGTGGATCGCCACATTCCGCCGGTAACACTTCCGGCAATCAGAATATTTTCATTGGTGCGGTCAACAGCGAGTGCTCTTGAACGCCCTCCCTTATTGATTGGCCCGCGGGCTTCCCAAGCAAGAGTCCTGTCGCCTTGTTTTTTCGGCAACCGCGATGAAAAGGCATGAACACGCCGGCGCATCTGGGGAGGAACCTCACCGGAAACCGGATCCCGGTGTCTCAGGTATTCATAGTATTTACGGCTACCCTGATTTACACCGAAGCCCTCCTCATTCGCCCCGGAAGATTTTTCTTGATTTTGCGGAGAGTTTCACGCAAAGAAAAAATATCCTCCAATAATAATAGCCAGCCCCGTTGATATCAATATTACTTTTCGCATTCCGTGGTTTTCTTTTTATTTGGTGAAAATACAGTATTCTTCCTCAGACCCACATTATTGAGATGATCCATATTTTAAATTCTCTGTCCATTGTATATGCTGTTGCCATGACTATCGCGGCAACAGGGATTCTCATTGTGATGCGATCGGAAGGAATATACGAAGGGACAGTATATGCAGGAATATTGCTGCTTCACGGAATTGCCCAGATGGTTTATTCTGTTTCTCTGAGGAGTAAACTCTCCCTGACGGTATTCAAAGAAAATGGAACACTGGACGGTGAATGGCTGTTTGGAGCAACCGGAAAAATAGTCAGCCAGCCTCCATTTTTTGTCGTGATGATCTGTTTTGCCTCTTTCGTTGAAGTAGCTGTTGCCTTTTTAGGAGTAGTCAATTTTGAGCACCTGTTGTCCCCCGATTTTCAAAATGCTGAGCATATATTGAGTTTTTTTTTATATCTTTTTGGTCTCCTTTTTTCTGTTCCTGCATTAGTCTTCAACTTGCGTACGTGGAACCTCAAGTGGGTAATGGAAGATGAAAAACATTGAAAATTTATTTCCCTAATGAATGATACGAAGGAGAATAATAGATCAATATGACCAACGCCATAGAAAAAAACAGATCGCTTAATTTTGGCATCCGATGAAGATAAATTTATATAACCGGCTGGTAATTCTGTTACTGATTGCAGGCAGCGGAAATTGCATTGCACAAATACAGGATTTTAAGGATTTCTATCCTAATGGCAAGATTCGCAGCGAAGGAGTTTATAAGAGAGGGTTTGAAGACAGTCTGTGGCACTACTATTATGATACAGGTATCTTGCAGGAAGAAACCCACTACAAAATGGGAAAATTACATGGCGGTGTGCTGCGGTACCATCCGAACGGAAAACTAATGGTAGAGGGATATTTCAGGAATGATCTCCAGGATAGCATCCAGCGTACCTATACAACTGAAGGGAACCTTGTTGAGGAAGGACTCTATAAGAAAGGTATTAAAACCGGTGTGTGGAATTATTTTTTTCCTAATGGCGATACCCTGCAAACCGAAGAGTTTACCGACTCTCTTACATATTTATGGACATGGTACGAAGCTCCTGATAAAAAAACAGTGGATCACGGTAATGGAGTTGTGGAGGAAAAGTTTACCAATGGAAAATTAGAGTCGCGCACGCGATACAAAGAAGGGCTTGCTGACGGATGGTTTGAGGAGTACTTCAGTTCCGGCGGTGTGCGCGTAAAAGGAAATTATCTGCACGGAAAAAAAGACGGCGAATGGATAGAAAATTTTCCGGCAGGAAATCTAAAAAAATTGACAACGTTTAAAGAAGGTATTGCCGATGGAAAAACGGAAGAGTATTTTTCAAATGGAAAATTGAATATGCAGGGGCAATTCATCGCAGGAAAAAAATCAGGTTACTGGAACTGGTACCTTGACACAGGGCAGAAAGATATGGAAGGATCATTTGAAAATGACCTGCAGCAGAATGAGTGGATCTATTGGTATGCCAATGGAAACAAACAATACTGGGGGTTTTATGAACAAGGGAAAATGCAGGGAACCTGGGATTATCAGTACTGGGGGGGAGAAAAATGGAAAACAGCCAACTACGACAATGGTCTGCGCAATGGAAAATACATGGTCTGGTTTGAAAACGGTATTCTTCTCCAAGAAGGAAATTTTCGAAATGATAAGGAGAACGGATATTGGAAAAGCAACTATGAGAATGGCAAAACAAAAGATACCGGCAGTTATATGGACGGAAAGATGAGTGGAAAGTGGGAGGGATTTTATCCTAACGGGACGAAAAACTACAGCGGAGAATGGAAAGACAACTTAAAAATTTCTACCTGGTCCTACTGGAATGAAAAGGGTCGGCCAAAACGCCTCGAAACGTATAGTGAGAAGGGATATCTCAATGGCCCTTATGAATCCTATACTGAGCAGGGACGATTGGAAAGCAAAGGTGATTACAAAGACTCAAAACCGAATGGAAAATGGGAATATTATTATGACTTCGGAGGCCCATTGAAGACCTGTAGTTACAAAGACGGAATGCTCAACGGAAAGTCCGTTACCTATAATGAACGAGGGGGAATATCAGTCGAAGCAAACTACAAGAACAATAAATTAGACGGTATTTACACCCGCTACAATGACAAATCGGGAAAAATGGAAGCGAAGTACAAATACAAAGAAGGCCGTATGGTTGAAATGATCATGGGCGATCCGATTCGCCATTCGGGGAAATAACATTGCTGTTGCCCCTGCCCCCCACAACCCTACAAAAAAATATTGTCTGCCCAAAACTACATAAACGGGAGTTACCGGTCATGCTAAAAGACCACACAACCAACAGAAAACAAACAGAAAAACGACAGACAAAATGCCAACCCTTCGCAAAATAAAAAGAGCTACAAGCCATCGCTCAATCCCACACAAATTGCAGCACATTTTATTTTGCCCCACGCTAAAAAGCCCACCCACCACCCGACTTTCGGACAACGGACAGTTTGAAGGGCTTTTTTGACAATTACAGAGCGTAAAAAATGAACTTTACCGACAATACAACGAATTGAAATAGATATTTATAGGTGCCAACATTACACTGGATAGGAAAAGATAAAGTTATCAATCATCACATGGAAGTGCCGTTTAAAGTATTGGAACACTCCTACGGCTTTGACAACGGAACACAGACAGACCAAGAAACCAAAAGCGGAAACAAAATAATACATGGCGACAACCTAGAAGCCCTGAAAGCTCTATTGCCCGAATACGAAGGGCGCATAAAATGTATTTACATAGACCCGCCTTACAACACCGGTAACGAAGGTTGGGTGTATAACGACAATGTGAACGACCCGAAAATTAAAAAGTGGCTCGGACAAGTAGTAGGCAAAGAAAGCGAAGACCTAAGCCGACACGACAAATGGCTTTGCATGATGTATCCGCGTTTGAAGTTATTACACAAATTACTTTCAGAAGATGGAGCCATTTTTATTTCTATTGATGACATTGAGCTATCCAATCTGAAGCTCATTATGGATGAGATTTTTGGCACAGGTTCATTTATTGAATATTTTTCTTGGTATAAAACTTACTCTCCATCCAACTTATCTTATAAAAGCAAAAAGTGTCTTGAGTATGTTCTATGTTATGAGAAAAAAAGAAACAATAAGCGATACAAAGGGCTTTATAAAGTAAACGAAGCCGACAATCCACTAATTAAGAGCAATAATCAAATTAAGACTTTGCGTTTTCCTAAAGAATCTCTGGAATCAACAATGACAGAAGATATCTTCTTTGAAGCAGGTAAATATGGAACTAAAGTAAATGAAGTTGTTCTAAAAAATGACGTATGGTTTCGAAATGGTAAATTTCAAGACAATTTAATCCTTGAATCAAAGTTTATTTGGACACAAGAAAATTTAGAAAGTGAGATTCAGAAGAAAACAAAAATAATATTCAAGGGAAAATCATTAGCGCCAAGATATGATAAAGCAAATTATGACCCAGAAGTCCCAAGAAACTTAATGGATGGTAATGATTATGTAGGAACAACAGAAGAAGGTGGGATTATCCTTAAAGAAATATTTGGAAAGAAAATATTCGACTATCCAAAGACTCCAACCTTAATTCAATATTTGATTAATTTCATTTCTGACGAAAACTCTTTAATTCTTGATTCATTTGCTGGTAGTGGCACCACCGCCCATGCCGTTCTCAATCTTAATAAAAAAGATGGGGGCAAGCGCAAATTTATCTGCATAGAAATGGAAGACTATGCCGAAACCATTACAGCCGAAAGAATAAATAGAGTTATCAAAGGTTATGGTTCGGCAGGCTCACCACAGGCAGAAGGTACAGGCGGAGGTTTTGACTTTTACGAATTGGGGCAACCCCTATTTCTGGAAGATGGCAGTTTGAATGAATTGGTTGGCGTGAAAAAAATTCGCCAATATGTTTATTACACCGAAACGAAGCAGAATTTACAATTGACGAATAATGAGTTACGATTGAATGAAACAGGCAAACAAAATCCTAAATCTAAAATCCAAAATCCCCAATCCTATCTCGGAACGCATAATGATACCGCATATTACTTTCACTACCAGCAAGACGAAGTAACCACCTTAGACCATGCTTTTTTAGCCACCATGAAAACCAAAGCCGGGCAGTATGTAATTTATGCCGACAACTGTTTGCTTACAAAGGATTTCATGACGAAGCACAACATCATTTTCAAGAAAATCCCACGGGATATAACTAAATTTTAGATTGACGATGGAATGATTTACGATTATGCAGGAACTTATTAAAAAGAGGGCGAAACAAATTGGACTGGAAGTTACCAAGTTCGTTGATGAATTGCCCAATAAGCCTTAGGCTTGGGCAATCGCTAAACAAATCATAAGAAGTTCAACCTCAATCGGTGCAAATTATCGGGCAGCTTGTCGGGCAAAATCTTCTGCGGACTTTATCAATAAGTTGAAAATCGTGGAAGAAGAAGCTGATGAAACTCAGTATTGGTTAGAAGTATTAGAAGAAAGTAATCTTATTGACTCAGACCGAATAGAAGCAATAAAAAAGGAAGTAAACGAAATCGTTTCTATCGTTGTAGCATCTGTTAAAACCGCACGAGAGAATGAAAATCGTAAATCAATAAATCAAAAATTGTAAATGGAAAAACTACTTACAGATACGCATAACAACACATGGCTTACGATACTTGATGTGAAGCCGGATAAAGAATTTGAAAAAATAAAAACGCGAGAATGGACTGCTGAGAATTTTAAATTCGCCACAGCCGTTTCAGTTATGTCTTCTTCAAAAATTGAAGGTGAAACGCTGGAAGTGGATAGTTATGTAAAGCATAAAATGCTTGATATAGAATATCTGTCTAACCTCACCGAAAAACCAAATGATTTGTATGCTGCGTATGAATTTGCAAAAGACCACACATTCTCAAAAGAACATTTTCATAAATGCCATACTATTGCCACCCTGCATTTATTGCCCGAACAACAAAGAGGTCAAATACGAAAAGGCAACATGTTGATAATGGAACAACAATCACAGCGGGTGGAATATGAAGCAGCATCCGCTCAATTGGTGCAAAAAGAATATGAAAGGTTTTGGAATGAGTTAAATAATTTAATCGAGCTTAATCTAAAAATTGAAGAAGCCTTTTATTATGCAGCGTTGATTCATTTAGTGTTTGTGAAAATTCATCCGTTCAATGATGGTAATGGAAGAACTGCAAGATTGCATGAAAAATGGTTTCTGTCATCAAAATTAGGGGAAAAGGCCTGGTATATTCCAAGCGAATTGTACTACTACAACAATCTGAAAACGTATTATCACAATCTGGCTCGTGTTGGATTGT